>JAIRLQ010000110.1 GCA_031259345.1 Treponema sp. | reverse complement strand
GGAAGCTTTGAAAGCAGGACGGTAAGCCTGTCCAGCGCGTTAAGGTCTCCGCTGTTGTTCATACGGGAAAGCCCGGGATTCCGCTTAAGCCGTTCGGAAAGCCCTGGGCGCCCGCAAGGGAGCCCAGTTCCTGTGTTATGCGTTCCCTTGCCTTCTCGGAGGCATCGGTAAACGCCGCCGCAATCAGGTCTTGCAGCATTTCCCTGTCGTTTGCGTTCATTGTTTCCGGGCTTAGGCGTACCGCGATTACTTCCATGCGGCCGGACATGTCAATTTCTACCATGCCCCCGCCGGCTGATCCTGTAACGCTAATCCGGCCCAGCTTTTCCTGAATACTGCCCATTTGTTCCTGGATCTTTTGGGCGTTTTTAAGGATATCAAAAGGATTTATATTCATGTTCTGCTCCATTAACTTTTTAAAGAAGTCTGTCCATAATGGGTCTGCATTATGGACAGGCTCTAACTATAACGCCTTTAAATACCCTGAGTACTGTTTCTACTTCAGGGTTTCCCGGAGGGGGGGGGCCTGCAAGGGGCCCTTCGGCTTCCGGTTCCACCGCGCTGTCCGGCGGTTCCTTTCCTGTTTCTTTTTCGGCAATATACCTTTCAAATTCTTTGGTTAAAAATCCCTGCTGTCCAAAATGTATTTCGTGGCTTTTAGGGGCGCCCGGTGTTTCCTCTACACCCTCAGGCGTCCCTCCGGCTAAAGGGCCGCTTAGCCCTCCTTTCAGAATCCTGGAGGCGTCTTCCACAGCCCGGGCCAGGTCCGGCGGCGAAATCCATTTGTCCAGCCAGCAAAGTTTTGCGGCAAGGGTTTCAAGTTCAAAGCGCGGAGACAGGGAATAGCGGATATCCCGGTGCAGGTTGAAGATAAGTTCGCCGGCATGGGCAAGCCGCTCTTCGTCGTATTTGGCAAGGACTGTTTTTGAAAACCGTTCCGGCGGATACCCCAGAACAGACTCGCGGGTAATGCCGGCCTTAAGAAGCAAAAGGCTGTGATAATAGCCGGCCAAATCGGCGACAAATGTTTCGATGGCTGTTCCCGCGTCAAGAAGGGCGCTTATTTTTTCCAGCCCTGCCGTTAAATCATTTGCCGCGCAGGCTTCGGCAAATTCGTTCAGTTTATCCAGCCCCGCAAGCCCAAGCTTTTCGCGGATAAGAGCGGCCCTAATGCTGCCGTCGGAAAAAGATACCACCTGGTCAAACAGGGTGTAGGCATCCCTTAGGCTTCCGGTGGATTCTTTGGCAATCCAGAAAAGCGCCTCGTCCTCGGCGTTAATGTCCATCTCATTACAGGCTTCCGCCAAAAGGCTTTTGATTGTTTCTATGGGGATGAGCCGGAAGTTAAACTGCTGGCAGCGGCTTTTGATGGTGGCCGGTACTTTCTGCAGTTCTGTAGTCGCAAAGATAAACACAACATTTGGCGGCGGCTCTTCGATGGTTTTTAACAGGGCGTTAAAGGCGGCGGGAGAAAGCATGTGTACTTCGTCAATAATGTACACTTTGTATTTTCCCGAGCTGGGCGGGAAAAGGACTTCTTCCTTGATTTGCCGTACATTATCAACGCCGGTATTGGAAGCGCCGTCAATTTCGATAACATCCATACTGGCGCTCCGGGCGATTTCCCGGCACTGGACGCACTCCCCGCAGGGGTTTGCGGAGGGGCCTTTTTCGCAGCGCAGCGCTTTTGCCAGGATACGGGCGGCGCTGGTTTTACCGCAGCCCCTTGGCCCGGAAAAAAGGTATGCGTGGGCTATCTTTCCGCTGTCCAGGGAATTTTTTAGGGTGGCGGCGACAAATTCCTGGCCCGCCAGTTCATCAAAATTTTTTGGACGCCGCCTGGTGGCGGTTACTTCGTAAGGCATAGTTAGAAGTATACACATTTTTTGGAAAAAAAACAGACGGCCAGCAGCCTGTTGCACTATTAACGGGGCTGCTGGGGGCTGGGCAAGCTGGTATAGTTTGTTTATCACTCTTATCTTTGTGTCTGCTTGTTGGGGTAAGGTCCGCTTTCATATAAATTTTACTAAACGATCATCGGTTTCTAATATTTTCAAATTATCTTTTAGAAAAATGAAAGTATGGCGCTTGCGGTATTTTCAGAAATAGAGTTATTCAGAAACTAAGGTTCTGAATAACTGCCACTAAAAATTATTCCAAGTTTAAGGAGTTGTTTAATGGAAGGCTCTGTTTTTGGCGTATATCTAAAAGACAAGATAGAAAATATTAACGCTATTGAACAGCTCTATTAAAATTAAAAAAAATAAAGCTATTCCCAAAAACTGAGGTTTTGGGAATGCATCAAATAGATTTCACCCAAATCTAACAAAATCCTAATACAGATTGAATAATTCCATTATTATCATGTTCCCATAAAATTATAAGGAGTATTTGTATGAATCGTTTTTTTTCTAAGTTTTGCCTGTTCTGTTTGGTTCTTGTTTTTGTTTCTGCTTTCCTTTTTGCCGGTGGAAAAAAGGAAACGGCGAGCACTGTAGACCTCTCGGCTCTTACCATGGAACAACTGATCGAGGGCGCGAAAAAAGAAGGGCACATTGAATCGGTAGGTATGCCCGATGACTGGGCCGACTGGGGAAGCTCATGGAAGGCCGTCAGCGAAAAGTACGGCCTTACCCATTTTGATACTGATATGAGTTCCGCCGAAGAAATCCAGATTTTTAAAGTTGAAGCGGATAGTCCTACCAAGGATATTGGTGATGTAGGCCACGCCTACGGCAAGATCGCCATTGCCGAAGGGGTAGTCCAGGGGTATAAACCCAGGACTTGGAACAGCATCCCTGACTGGGCAAAAGATCCCGAGGGCCGCTGGATCTTAAGCTATACCGGGACCATGGCCTGGGCTGTCAATACCAACCTGACCGGCGGAAAGATCCCCACAACCTGGAAAGAACTTAAAGCGGGCAATTACAAGGTCAGCGTGGGCAACGTAGTGGGGGGCGCTTCCTCTCAGGCTATGGTAATCGGCGCGGCCATTGCCTATGGCGGCGGACTGGACAACATACGTCCCGGCATCGAATTCTTTAAAGATCTTGCCCGGGAGGACAGGATAACCGGAGCCTACGGCGCCGAACCGTTGGGCAGGGGTGAGATCGAAGTGTGCGCCAACTACTATGATTACAGTTGCCTGGGCTGGAAAGAAAGGTACAATGCCCAAAACACCAACGTCCATCTGGAGGTTGTTATTCCCCAGGACGGGGCTATTACCACCGGGTACTGCCTTATCTTCAACAAGACCGCTCCCCACCCCCATGCCGCCGCCCTGACTATTGAGTATTTGTTGAGTGATGAGGGACAGATTGACCGGGCCCGCGGTTATGCCCGCCCTATCAGAAACATTCCACTGCCTCCCGATGTTCAGGCCAAAATGCTGCCCTCCGACCAGTACAGGAATGCTGTTACTATCAACGATGCCGATGCCCTTACTAAAGCGTGTCAGGAAGTGGGAAGACTCTGGGAAGAAGAAGTTATCCCGCTGATAAAATAACAGCCGCTGCCGGCTCCAATCCGCGTCAAGCGGTGGTATTTTCATAATATCACAGGAGGCCCATGGTGAAGACCGCAAAAAACATCCTGAATTTGCTGCCGGTAGTACCTTTTTTGCTCTTGGCACTGCTCTTTTTGTTCATCCCTCTCGCCAATATGATAATAACCAGTTTTGTCCTTCCCGGGGGAACAGGATATTCGGTGCGGAATTACCTTGATATCTTTACTAAGACAACATTTCTTGCCTGTATACGGAACAGTCTTTTTCTGTCTTTTTTTTCAGCCTTAATCGGGCTCTTTATCTCTTTTATTGCCGCCCTCTCCGTTACCCGGATTACGAATTCCGCCAAAGGCCATTATCTTTCCTTCCTGAATATGTTTTCCAATTTTGCCGGCCTCCCCCTGACCTGCGCTTTCATATTCATGTTGGGTAATGCGGGAATTTTCACTCTTATACTACGGGCGGGTAATATTGATTTGGTTAAATATTTCAGGCTTTATTCCAGCCAGGGGCTCATGCTGCTTTTTGTGTATTTCCAAATACCCCTGGGGACTCTGCTCATGGTTCCGGCATTTCAGGCCATAAGGCCCGAATGGAAAGAATCCACGATTCTGATGAAAGGCACGGGATTTCAGTTTTGGTGGTATGTGGGCATTCCGGTACTTATCCCCAGCCTGGCGGGAACTTATGGTATGCTCTTTGCCAATGCTCTTACCGCCTATGCTACGCCCTTTATGCTCATGGCGACGAACTATCCCTTGCTGCCTATAAAGATCACTTCCATGTATACCGGAGAAATGAACCCCCAGCCGGAAATGGGTTCGGCGCTTTCACTGGTAATGATCGCTATCATGCTTTTCGTGATAGGACTGTGCAACCTTTTTAAAAACACTTTCCACAAGGGAGGATACAAATAATGATCCGGTCAAACGCGCTGCCCCGGTTTTTCCTTTTTCTTCTGGCTCTGTTTCTTGTGGCGCCTTTGCTGATCGTTGTTATTTATTCTTTTGT
>JAIRLQ010000049.1 GCA_031259345.1 Treponema sp. | reverse complement strand
ACCCTGGTAATCCCCTTTTATCTGAAGATGAATTCCATGGCAGGTCTTTTTTTTGCCGCAATAATTTTTTGGACTTTGGTGTCCGGGGTTTTATCGCTTCAATTTCTTTTTGCGGTAAGATCCCGGCTGGATACAAAACTTTTTAAAATCTTTAAAAAGTGTTTTATCATTTTTTTTGATAACCCTGCTTTTTGTTTGTTTACCTTCGCCGCTTCGTTGGTTATGCTCTCTGTTTCGGTCTTTCTGGCTTTTCTTTTTCCGGGGCCCGCGGGGATACTTCTTTTTGTTGATGAAGCCTTAAGACTGCGGCTTTTAAAATACGACTGGATTGAAGAACACCCCGGTGAAGACAGGCGCAAGATACCCTGGGACGCGCTGCTCATTGACGAGCGGGAGCGAACCGGCACCCGCAGCCTCAAGAATTTTATTTTCCCCTGGAAAGATTAATGGAGTTGTTTAAAAACTTTAGTTTTTTAATAACTCTAATGGGCAATTGGGCGGTTTCAATTGTTTAGAGTCTGTCCATAATATGTCTACATTATGGACAGGCTCTATTTAGAAAAAGCCCAGCCCGGCGGCTTATTTTTCGTGACCTCCGTGGGGGCTGTGTTTACAGCCCATGCCGGTGTTGATGGAACCGCAGTAAATGCATTTGTTGGCGCCGTGGCCGTGAATGTGAACCCTGGTGGGTGTCTGAAGGCAGCCGTGGCCGTAAGAAGATGAGCCGCAGTAAATGCAACGTTTTTCACCATTTGTATCGTGCTGGTGAAGTCCGTTAATGCTGCTCGGGCATCCGGGACCATAGGCGGTAGAACCGCAGAATGAACATTTTGTAGCCATATTATTCCCCTTTCGTGTTTACAGTGTAAAGGAAACTTCTAAAAACCTGGCCGGGCTTTAGGGTTCCCATGATTTATTATCGATATTTGTGTTTGTTTTTCAAGTATTTGATTTAAGGCCCAAACAGGACGCGACACCCCGTTCCCACCCGGGGATATAGTTATGAATAGGCATATTTACCGCCCGTACTCTTCCGTCGGGGAAGCGGAGCGCCAGGACGGATGAGCCGCCGCCGTCGAAGTTAAGGCCCCATTCAGCGCCGAGCTGTTTAAGAAGCAGGCCAAGCTCCGCCTCCGTAGCCCCCGCGCTGCCGGGCCGCCTGCCGTCAACTACCAGAAGGAAAAGGGTTTTTCCGCCGTTGGAAAGCCCGGCGGCGCTGCGGGGGTGCCGGCGGAGATAGCGCTGAGACTCCCTTACACGTTCCGGAATACGGCCTTCTTTAAGCACCATGCCAAAACCCCCGGCGGCATTTTCTACGTTTTGTAAATCACCAATTTCCGCCTGACTTACAATGGCCGCCCCGCCGTCCCGGTAAAACACAATGGCGTCAAATGCAGGATCTGCCGGGCTTACGATAACGCCATCCGAAACGCTAAGGCCCGCGATTTTCCGTTCTTCCCCTTCTTTTGCCGAAACTTTGTCAAAGGGATTGGTATTGATACCCGCAAGGCAGTTTTTTGTTTTTACAAAGCCCGTAACATGGGTGCTGTAAACCGAACCAAAAGGAAGATCCTTTTCCGGGCCGCTTATCACAAGGCGAAGGCGGGGATCGCCGAGCTCTGCTTTGAGCGCCCAAAATTCAAGACGGGGTTCTTTTGTAATGCCCGCAAAATAAAGAATAGCCGGCTTTTCTTCTGAATCCGCCGCCAGAGGCTGCCAGAGGGGGGAAACATTTTCTATGGCGGAAAACACCCCTGGCCTTGTTTCCCGTTCCCCCAGAACAGGGGACATTGAAACGCAGGCAAAAAAAAGCGGCAGAAACACGATTAGCGCAATCCGCCGCATTTTCGCCTTTAAAAAGCGTCCGACTATCATATTAATAATCGTTCCTGCCTTTCCGGGATTTTTTCATCAGTTTCCGCGCGATCGCCTTTTTTTTCCTGTTGAGAATAGTGGAGGGTTTTTCATAGTATTCCCGTTTTTTGAATTCCCGGATGATGCCTTCTTTTTCCACCATACGTTTAAAACGTTTAATGGCTTTTTCAAGCATCTCGTTATCATCTACGATGATATGAGCCAAATGTTATCACCTCCTTTCCTCAGGGCCGGTCAAAGTCAGTACAGTTTAAGATTACTTAAAATCTCATCTTTGTCAAGGACCGCACGGCGCATAAAAGCGTCAGGGTCGGAATATTCCCCGGAAACCCGGATTTCCCAGTGCAGATGAGGGCCTGTGGCAAGACCGGTTGCGCCCGAAAGCCCCAGAAGAACCCCCGCATCGACGATGTCGCCCTTGCTTACTTCAATACTGTCCAGATGGTAGTAGAGTGAATACACGCCGGGTAAATGTTCCAGCACCACAGAATTGCCGGTAACGATACGCGAGCGGGCAAGCACCACTTTTCCCGAAGCGCAGGCGCGTACAGCGGCGCCTTTAGGGACGCCGTAATCTATCCCTGTATGAATTGACGTCTCGCTTGAGCCGTCGACATATTGGAAAACCCGGCGGTCGCCGAAAAAGCCGGTGCGGCGGGTGGATGTTACAGGGGGAGTAAAAAGAGCGCCGCTAAAAATGTCCGGCCCGGTGCGGGAAAGGATTGCCCAAAGCTGTTCCGCCTCGCCCGTTTTTTTTGGATCCGGCGCGGTGCGGATTTCCGTGTTTTTTTCGTCTAAAGCGATAGTTTCGGAAATAAAAGCCCGCTTGCCCACCAGCACGGGCAAGTCCTTTATAACCCGGTTTGCGGCTTCTATGCGGATGGTCATGGGCTCGCCGGGGGCGCTGCGGGGAACAGAAAGGATCGCCGCTTTTACCGTCTGCCCCGCCTCATCCAGGGTAAAATCAAAAAACGCCGCCTTCGCAAGGCGCCTCCCCCCGGAGTCGATAAGCACCGCCCGGAAGTCCTTTGAGCCGGGGCCCGAAAAGTCGTCGGAATAGGCTACAGTAAGCGGTTCCCCAGGCAGGAGGTTTTCCGGAAAAGCGGCAAAACGGGGCCCCTTTTCCGGCGCGGGAGAGAGAGGGGGCGGGGAAATCTGGACAGGGTCATAAGGGTCAATGGCTGGCCCGCCGTTCCCGCGAAAGGCAGCCGTTCCGGAGCCGCCTTCTCCCTGGCGCGTATTTTCCCGGGACGGTTCCGCCCCGGCGCCCGCGATAATCCGCGGCGGGGAAAGCGGCAGAATGAATAAACAAAAAAATGTTAACCAGAAAAATTTGAGCAAAATCTTTTTTTGGCTTGTATGTATTAGCGGTGAATTATATTTCATTTTACGCAGCGCTTAAGATCGATTATAGTCATTTCCGGGGTTTCGACCCCCTTAAACCAATTTCGGCTTAATGTGTAAAGCGCATCAACATTGTCGCCGTCATCAAATTCCGTTTTTATCTTGTCAACAGCGTTCCAGTATTTTGCGGGCCATTTGTGTTTTCCCGTATCAAGGGTAAGCCTGACATGCTTTGCTTCGGGCCTGCCCATAAGATCCAGGGCCTGGATGCGCAGGTTTTTGGTCATAAAAACCAAAGGCCTGTTTTCTTCTCCAAAAGGTTCAAAGCGGTCAACCGTTTTTAGAATGTCCGGGGTAAGCAAGGCAGGAAGAAGTTCCGCGTCCACTTGAGTAACGGTTTTATCTTCCTTGTTTCCCGCTTCAAAGGTATTGTCAGGGGCATTGATAGTATTTTTCAATCTTTCAATAAAAATATTCCAGTTATCGCTTTTTTGTTTAATGTCCATACTAAAACCGGCGGCGTATTTATGCCCGCCCCAGTTAATAAAAAGGTCCGCGCAGGGTTCAAGGAAGTCGGCAAGATCCCAATTGCCCGGCGAACGGAGGGAACCCGAGGCTTCGCCCTCCCGGGCGAAAGAAACCACAACGGCGGGAACTTTAAATATAGCGGATAATTTATTCGCAATGATTCCGGTAAAGCCCCGGGGAATATCATCACCCGAAGCCAGTACCAGCTTGCCGTTAAAATCCGCAAGGCTTTCCCGCGCCCTAGGCTCGGCCAAAGCCCAGCTTTCGTAGCCCGCTTTTTTCCGGTCGTTGTTCATGGCAATAACTTCGTCGGCAAGTTTGTTTCGTAAAACGCTGTCTTTTTCCAGGAACAGGGCGACCGCTTTTTCGGGATGCCCCATGCGGCCCGCGGCGTTTATTGCCGGGGTTAGCTGCCAGGAAATTTCGTGCGCCTGAAGGCGTTTCCCCGCGCCGGTCAACTTTAAAAGCGAAAGCAGATTTGCAAGAGACGGCAAAGGCTTTTCGCTCATGGCGCGGATTCCCCGGCGCACGATGACGCGGTTTTCATCTTTTAAGGGCATAATGTCCGCAATAGTACCCAGACAGGCAAGCTGCAAATCGCCGTTGTTTTCTTCGCTAAAATGATTTTCCCGCCGCTGGATGAACGAAATAAACAGATTGACAAAAACTTCAAGCTCCCCGCCTTCCCCTTCACAATATTTTGCGATTGTAGAAAGTTCTTTTATTCTGATAAGGCTTTTGCCCCGGGCAGATGGAATTACCCTGCCGATTTCCGGGGCAATATCCAGCATGCCGATTTCAACCCCTTTGCCAAAAAGTTTGGCAAGGATTTTTTTTTGCAGCGGGGCATCCCACACCAGAATCTGCTGGCTTTGCAGAAACGACGGAAGGCGGGTATCGCCTATGCCCACCAGGGATTGGCCTTTATTGTCCAGGGCAATTGTTTCGGCAAGAGTATCAATCACCGTAAGGTTTCGTATTTTGGCAATCTCGATAATCCACGCATCGTTTAACGGGCGGCAGTTTAAAAGACAGACAGGCTGGTTGTATGTTTCGCTTTTTAACGCAAAGCGCAGAGCCTGAACCAGTTTGTAAGCAACGCCGCAGCCCGCAAGATATTTAAAAGGATATTTTGATTCGTGCAGTTTGGGGTTTACAATGCAATAGGCTTCGGGAAGATTCTCCTGAGGGTTATGGTGGTCCGTTACGATTACATCAATCGAAAGCTCGTTGGCGCGCTTTACTTCATCGTTGTTTGAAATCCCGCAGTCAACGGTAATGATAAGGGAACCGTAGGCTTTGGCAAATTCTTCCACCGCTTCAATGGAGAGCCCATAGCGGTCATCCCCGGCGGGAAGCCGCCAGATAACATCCATGCCTATATCCTGAAGAAAACCCGCAAGCAGCGCCGTTGAGGTAATGCCGTCGGCATCCCTGTCCCCAAAAACCAGGACCTTTTCGCCTTCTTCTTTTGCCGCGATAATACGCTCGACCGCGTCTTCCATACCGGGAAGCGCGAAAGGGTTATGCAGATGCCTTAAATCGTCTTCAAGAAAATAACGTATCTCGCCGCCCGAGCTTAGACCCCGGCGTATCAATATCGAAGCCGTAAGGAGATCGCAGCCGTATTTGGCCGCAAGCTCCTTAACCTGCGCCGCGGGAATTTCAGTTTTGTTCCATACCATGGTTTACTATACCCTGTAAGCGCCTTTTTTAAAAGGCTTGGGATGCAAGCAATTCGCCGCCCTTTATACTTGTGGCCCTCCCTAAAATCCCTATCCATATAACGAAAACGCCCGCCGCAAGGACAGCGGCGGGCGTGGAATACATGCAGTAACAGCGCTTTTACCTACAGCAGCCAGATATAATAACCGGCCCCCCTTGAGTTTTTTAAAGCAGCCCCTGCTTTCCAAAAGTCTCTATGGGGATTATTT
>JAIRLQ010000538.1 GCA_031259345.1 Treponema sp. | reverse complement strand
CAATGCCTTTTTCTGATGCCTCACAGACACCCCGCTCGGTAATCAGACCACTGATATACCTGGCAGGGGTAACATCAAACCCCCAATTCCGCGCAGGGGTCCCATCCGGACATATTTGTATTGTCTCCATTTCTCCCTTGCTGTTCTTCCCGCTGAGCCATCTTACTTCCGTAGCATCCCGTTCCTCAATAGGAATCTCCTCAAGGCCGTCCCGCATTTTAAAATCAAAGGTTGAAGAGGGGAGGGCAACATAGAAGGGGATATTGTTTTCCCTGGCTGCCACCGCCTTTAAATACGTACCGATCTTATTCGCCGCGTCCCCGCACCGGGTAACCCTGTCAGCTCCGGTAATGACCACATCTACCATCCCGTGTTGCATCAGGTGGCCCCCCGCGTTATCCGCAATCAGATCATGGGGAACCCCGTGCTGCCCAAGTTCCCAAGCGGTAAGCCCCGCACCCTGATTCCGCGGCCTGGTCTCGTCGACCCAGACGTGAACTTTAATCCCCGTATCAAAAGCGGCGTATACAGGGGACAGGGCCGAACCGTAATCCACAAAGGCAAGCCAGCCGGCATTACAGTGTGTAAGGATATTCACGGTTTTACCGTTATTCCTGTCCGAAATCTTCTTTATAAGCTCAAGGCCGTGGAGCCCTATGGTTTTACAGAATTCAGCGTCCTGATCCGCGATTGCCTGAGCCGCAAGACGGGCCTTCTCTCTCTTTTCCACAATGCTTAGATGGTTCCCGGTAAGCGTCTTCAACATACTATCTGCGGCCCATGCCAGATTACTTGCCGTTAGACGGGTATCCCTGAGGATTTTTGCCGCCCCCTCAAGGTCCCTGTCGAAAGTTTTTTCGCCGGCCTCCAGGGCAGCAAGATACATGCCGTATGCTGCCGCCGCTCCGATAAGCCCGGCTCCCCGGACATACATGTCCTTAATCGCCTTCCGTATGTCTTCCAGGCTGCGCAATTCAAGGATTTCAAATCTATGGGGCAGCGCCTGCTGGTTAATAATTGCCACGGTTTCCTGGTCCGAGTCCTTGAGCCAAATAGTCCTGAAATGACGGCCATTGATATTCATATTCGTTATATTTATAGCGGTTTTAGTCAGCTTTGTCTAGTCTTTGGTTTCCATCGTTTCCATCTTTGCTTTCAATATAGATATAAACATAGATCTATGCTATACTGCTTCTGTGTTCTTGAATACTGGAAACAAATAACTTGAAGATTGAGAGGATAAATTATGGATGTTGTATACCTCTTTTACGAAAATAACGGGCTCCGCGTCCCCTTCTTTGATTATGACGAAGATTTATTTAGAAGCCTCTGCGGCTCGCGGCTTGGTCATTGGGATAACGCCGGGAAGCAATATGTGATTCCAAATTCCGATGGCAGCCATAAGAAGAAACTAAGCGAGCTTTTTAGCAGCCGGCATTATATTGAAGTTAACAAACATCTGCCAATGCCGGTCATTGTTAACTGTCTGCCTTATGAGACATTAAAGCCTAAGGTGAATGCCTCCTCAATGCATGGCGGTTCTTTCCGTCCCGAGATTTATTCCGCCCCCGGCATGCATACTCCAGTTTACAGGCTCCCCGAACAATTTTCCGATGCCTGGAGGGAAAAACTTGAATATGAGCTTCGTTCAAGAAAGTACAGTATCAGAACTATAGAAGCGTATACCTATTACAATAAGGCGTTATGCAGGTGGATTCAGAAAACACCTGAAAAAATAACCGCTGAAGATATCAAGAACTACCTTGCCTATCGGGAAAAGACCCGCAACCTTTCGTCGTCTTCGTTGAATTTGGCCTTGAGCGCGATTAAATTTTTTTACCGCTATATCCTAAAGCAGGATACTGCCAGCGATCAGCGCCGTCCTCATCAGGATAAGCATCTGCCAAAAGTGCTCTCAAAGGAAGATGTCAGCGTGATTCTCGCCAGCGAAAAGAATCTTAGCCACCGCCTGCTTCTGATGATTGCGTATTCTTCCGGCCTCAGAGTCAGTGAAGTTGTTCAATTGAAACGGGAGGATATTGACATTTCCAGAAAAATGATTACCGTCAGGTCAGGCAAAGGCAGAAAAGATCGCTGTACTATCCTTGCCGATTCGGTTGTAAGTACACTAAAAATCCATTATCTAAATGACACCAGCTCAACATGGATTTTTCCCGGAATGAAACAGCATACACACCTGTCTATCCGTTCCGCCCAGCGTATATTTGAGAATGCCCTAAAAAGAACCAACGTGAAAACCGACGCCTCAATACACACCCTCCGCCACGCCTTTGCCACTCACCTCCTCGAAAGCGGCACCAGCATTCGTTACATTCAGGAACTCCTGGGCCACTCGTCCATAAAGACAACCACCCGGTATACACACGTCGCCCGAAACAGCAGCCTCAAAATCACAAGCCCCCTGGATTCCTTCAGTGAAAAACTCGCCCCATAACGCCTTTTCACCCAATACGGCACTTTATACGACACCGAATCCGTATATTAGACGTTATGCGAAATGGGGGCTAAAATTTTCTTAAAATTTTTGTAAAAATTATATCACATGGTTTTACCGTTATAATTAGAAATTATTTTAAAATGACATTAACATTAATAGAAAAATTA
>JAIRLQ010000534.1 GCA_031259345.1 Treponema sp. | reverse complement strand
CGGAGGATTAGCCGGTTAAATCCTTTGGGGAAAGGGGAAAATGTCAGGGTAAGACGGCCATCGGCCTCAAAAACACGGCTCTTTAATTCGATGTCTCCGGATGAATCCTGAAACCGGAGCTCCCAGGCTTTTCCGGTCTCAGAAAATTTCTTTTCAGTGATACGTATATAGTCCAAGTGAATTATACGTTCAAGATGATCTTCGATAAAAAAATTTCCCCGGTACATATCAATGGCGGGATTGCCCCAACCCAGGCACAGGACGGCCCTATGGGAAATCTGTTCAATTAGCAAAATCCCGTTACGGTATAAAGAAAATCCGCGTTCCGCGGCAATACAAGTAACCATGACGCTTTCCTGTTTATCCTTTCACCGCGCCGGCAGTAAGTCCTCCGATGATTTTATCGTGGAAAAACACATAGATGACCACACTGGGAATGATGGTGATTACAACCGCCGCGTACATGCTGCTGTAATCGGTGATGAATTGGCTGGTAAAAAATTTGATTCCCAATTGGATGGTTCGGGATTCAATGCTGCTGGTAAGGAGCATGGCCATATTAAACTCGTTCCATGAATAAATAAAACAAAAGGTTCCGGCGGTAACTATGCCGCTTTGGGACAAGGGCAGCATGATCCGGGTAAAACGCTTGACGAATCCGCAGCCGTCAATGATAGCCGCTTCTTCCAATTCCTTAGGGATGCTTTTCATAAAAGCGGTAATGAGAAATATGGAAACCGGAATATTCACCGCCCCATATACCAGAATCAGGGCAAAGAGCGTATTGTAAAGTTTAATCCGGGTGATAAGGGTAAAATAAGGTACCATGAAGGCAATCACCGGGATCAGGACTCCGGTGATGAGGATGGTATAGAGTATATCCTTCCCCAAAAATTTCTCCCGGGAAAAAATAAAGGAGGCAAGGCTCGTAACCGTTATATTGAGCAGTACCGCACAAGCGGCAATAATTATCGAATTAAGAAAGAGCCGGGGAAGGTTCGCCATTCTGAGTGCCTTGACATAATTAACCCACTGGTATTTTCCGGGCCAGCCGAAGGGCGAGACCTGTAATTCCAGATTGGTTCTCAGGGAACTAATAAGCAGCCATATAAGAGGAAGCATCGCTGCCAGAAGCAGGATAATTAAAAACAGCCACTTTATCGTATTGGCTAAGTAGTAAGAAGAAGGGTATTTCTTCATCATCCCCCCTATTGAGCCGCATCGGACATGGGATCCGAGGCGCCGAAGATTTTACGCAGCAGGGTAATAACCACTGTTCCCAGAAGAATAAGAAAAACCCCGGCAGTGCTGGCTTCGCCGTAACGCAGGGAGTCCATCTTGAGGTAGAGGTTTATGCCTATGGTAGTGGTCGCATAGGCCGGGCCGCCCCCGGTCATAAGGAAGGTAGACTCAAAATGGCGGATGCCATAGGCCATAGCCAGGGTCATGGTCGTAACCAGCGTTCCCCTGAGCATGGGCAGCGTGATATACCATTCCTGTTGAAGCGTACCGGCTCCGTCGATTTTCGCCGCCTCATACATGGCCTTGGGAATATTCATGACAGCGGAAAAAATGACAATCATAAAATAACCGATGTAAATAATAGTCTGAAAAATAACCGCCCCCAAGGCAGTGGCCGGATCTCCCAGCCAGTTACGAGCTTCGATTCCGAAAATTTTCCCCAGGATTGCGTTAATCGGCCCCGCAGTATTATACAGGGCCACCCAAACCATGGCGATGGCCACGGTGGAAATCACATTGGGGAGATAATACAGGGTTCGGAGAAAACGCCAGCCCCGGGGATACCGGGCGAGGATCATGGCCACTACGCAGGCCAGGGGAACTTGAATGAGGCCCATGCAAACGGCCCATATTATGTTATTGCCGATAGCCTTACGAAAGGTTTCATCCCCCAATAATTTGAGATAATTATTTATCCCATTAAAAGACATGGAACCGATACCGCGCCAGTTAGTCAAACTGGTAATGAGGGTAAAGATAAAGGGATATACAAAAAAAGCGATAAACAATACAAATACGGGAAATAAAAAAAGAAGTCTGCCTGCCCGGATGGTCCATTTTGTAGATCCCTTCATAATCTTACCGTTCTACTTTTTTATCAACCAAACCACAGAATTCTTCCGGGGTGATGTTTCCCAGAACCAGGGCGCCAAGCTGCTGGGCAAATTCCAGGGTAACTTCGGCCCCCAAGGCGGCTTCAAGGTCGCTGACGGTGAGAGTATAGCTGGCGGCAATATCATAAAACTGTTTTTGGAGACTGCCGGTGGGTACGTAATCGGTTTTGACGGCAAACATCGCCCCGGAATTTTCGGCAATCCGTTTGATGGACGCGGGGTTAGTCAAAAATTTTAAGAATTCAATGATCGCCTCCTCGCGGGATTTATCCCGGACGCTGGCGGCACAGATGTTCGCCTGTAATCTGCTAATCATAAAATTTCTGGTTGTTCCCGCCGGGGGAGGGGCTTCAATAGTAATGGAGTTAAAAAAGGGAGTTTCCGCCAGATCGGCCCGGCCCGCGTACCAGGGACCGTTGGAAAAGACCGCGGTCCTGCCCGCGAGGAAATGCCCGCCGCTTCCCCCGGCGCCAAGCCCTACCGCATCGGCGGTGGAATAATCGGTGATGATCCGTTTAAGTAAAGCGGCGGCCCGGACAAAGGCAGGATCGGTAAAGGGCTTATCCCAGACAGTGACTCCTCCAAAGGAAACGGCAAAATGGGAGAACCAGATCATGGAGGTCCAGGCATTGGTGTCACCGGTCATCTGGCTGGTAGGGGTAATACCGGCGGCTTTAAGCTTATCAAAGGCGGCATACATTTCATCCATGGTTTTTGGAATCGAGGTAACGCCCACAGAACGGAAAGCGTCCATGTTATACCAGAGGGGCAGTACGGCGGTTTCCATGGGCAGGCTTTTCATTTTACCGCCTATCGTGGATTGGGCGAGGGAGCCGGGGGCGAATTTTTCCTTCCAGGCGGCATCAAGAACCGGCGAAAAATCCATGAGCAGATTCGATTGATAAAATTGCGCGGTGGTAGGATTTAATTTAATGGTAAAAATATCCGCCGGGGCGGTTCCGGCCGCAAGGGAAGTACGTACTTTTTGCTCATAGGCGTTGTAATCCGGCTGGGGGTCGATCACGACCTTGATTCGACCGGCATGAGCGTCGTTAAACTCTTTAACCAGGGCTTCCACCGCCGGGGTTTTGGAATCATTCCCCACCCAGATACTTGCCCAGCGGAGTTCTATTTCCCCGGCAGTCGGCTTATCGCTGTTGCCACCCCCAAAGAGCTGTCCCGTAAAGCAAATTACCAGGACCATAATATTTACCGTCCAAAATACGTCTTTTCTCATCAATTTTTCCTCCATATTTAGTTTCTTAGTGTAAGTAATATAATACACGAAAATCAAAAGATGTCAAGAAAATTCGTTGAATTTTTCACCCAACCACTTCCCAGCCCTTCATCCTGGCGAACAGGCGGATCGGCCGCTCATAATCCCCGTAAACCGCCGAGGAATGATGGGCGAATCC
>JAIRLQ010000435.1 GCA_031259345.1 Treponema sp. | reverse complement strand
GCCCGAAAGCAGTATTATGGAAAATATGCAATTTTCCGATTTGTCTGTGGCAACTTCATATACAGGTTTTAAAGTATGCAAACTATAATGTAATAAGGAAATTATATGTCAATTACCGATGAATTATTGGTTTGTATTAATAAATGGAATAACGAATTATATGGAGAATTTACCAACCTCCTTCTTGCTGATAATTTTTCGCCAAAGCCAATATCAAGCAAAATGCCGGTGGAGATGGTTTTTTGGTATGATATAACAAATCTTTATTCCCTTTTATATGACTGTATGCCGTTTTTTTTCCGTGTTTCTAAATTTTATTTTAGATCGAATATAAAATTTTCTAGTCGGAACAGAACTAACATAAAATCCATTATTGATATATTAAATGGGTTAAATATTATCTCTCTTGATGAAAAAAAGAACATTATAAATTTTACAAGGGCTGTAAATGAATTGCGGGGGTGTTTTTGTCATAATAAAAAAGTCATTTATTTTAATACGGAACGAATCAATATTTCCTTTGGAGAGTGTCAAGACTGGGCTGTTTTCCCCCATCTTCAAAATATGCGGAAGGCAAGATTCGATTATCGTTTCGATTATCATAAGGCTTACAAGATAATATCTGCTAAATGTCATGAAATGATGACAATTATAGGTAAAGCTATCGATAAATTTATAATCATTGGATCGCTGCCAGATCGTGAAGAATGGGCCAATAGTATTGCAGCATGGTATTTAAGCTCGGAGGAATTAGCCTATCGTGAACTTCGTGCCTACTATTCTCGCAAGGACAATAATAAAAGGCTGGGAGATTGGATCCATTCCGGATTAAAAAAAATGAGTCAAGTCAGTGGATATTCTGATGCAGATCGGTTGACTTTCGTTGAAAAACGTCTTGATTTTGTTAAAGATGCTATTTTATATTCTCACCCGGCAACGCCGGATAAAATACTTCCAATGTTTTTTAAGAAATATATTGATTAACACATCGTTAATTGTGTGTAGTTGTTTTTTAGGAGATGTCTTATTGTGATTTTACCTCCAAGCGCCGCCCCCCTTGCCCGTCCCTCATAATCCGGAACAGCGGGCGGCTCAATATAAGCGCGATCCCCGTGGTCAAAATATCGGCGGCGGGCTGGGCCCAGATAAAACCGTTGAAGGCGAAAAAGTGGTTCAGGAGGTACAGCAGGGGAATATAAAACAGAAGCTGCCGCCCCAGGGTAATGATCATCGCCTGAATGGATTTGCCAAAGGACTGAAAGCTGACCATCAGCGTTACCTGCGAGCCGACAAAGGGCAGCCCCCAGACAAAGGTGTGCATCATCGCCTGTCCCGCTTCAATCGTCGGGCCGTCATCGATAAAGAACCGGATGAACGCAGGGCCGGAGAAACGCAGGATAAAACTTCCGGCGACACACAGCACAGTTGCGTAAATCATGGTAAGCTTAAATCCCCTGCGGAGACGGTTATAGTTTTTCGCGCCATAATTAAACCCGGCGAAGGGCTGCCAGCCCTGCACCAGCGCAAAAACCAGCATAAAGTACAAACTGGCAACCCGCATTTGGACGCCGATGCCGGCAATCACAAAATCACCATAACTGGCGGCGATGCGGTTCCCCAGGATACCGGAAACGCTCATGATAATATTGCTCAATCCCGCGGGGATGCCGATGGCGAATATTTGAAGCCACATTGTTTTGCTGGGCCTGCAGTCGGCCGGTTTAACGGAGAGCACCGTTTTTTTCGAGAGGAAGTAGCGTATGGCGTACACAAACGAGGCGGCCTGCCCCGTGACGGTCGCCCAGGCCGCCCCCGCCGTCCCCCAGCCGAACCACAAAATCAGGATGGGGTCAAGAACGATGTTAATGGTGATGCCGATAAGCATGGCGTGCATCGCCTTATTCGTGGCGCCCTCGCTCCGCATCTGGCCGCTCAATACCATTCCCGCGACCGCTATGGGCATGAATATATTCACTACCGAAAAATAACCGTTGGTATGGGCGAAGGTTCCCTCGCTTGCGCCTATGAGATACAGGGCCGGTGTTTTTACTATGAACAGAGTTACCGCCAGCAAAAGCCCGATAACAAAAGAACAATAAAAAGATACCGATGAGGTATGCCGCGCCTCATCGATCTTTTTCGCCCCCAGGAGCCGGGAAATGTAACTGGAACCTCCGGTGGCGAATACGTTGCCCAGGGCCTGGGAAACCATAAACAAGGGGAACACCAGGGATACCGCCGCCACCATGTTCGGGTCTCCGGTCTGGCCGATAAAGAACATATCGGTCATGTTATAAACCGCCTGGGCAAGCATGGCCGCGACCATCGGCAGCGCAAGGCGGATGATGGCCGTCCCGGCGGGGGCCGTTTCCATGAGTTCAAGACCTGAGTAGTTTCTCATGCACCTCTCCAGTAAGTTAGGCTTCTAACAATTTATAAAAAAACACGGTCCGAGTCAAGGGATGTTGCCTTCAATTTTTGCCAGCATCCTATCAAGATAGTCAACATCCTGTTCCCCTAAATTTTTTATCAGCATTTTATTGGTTTCCGCAAGCAATTCCGCGATACGTTTTGATATTTTTACCGCCTTATCCGTCAGCGTCAGCTTTTTTAACCGCCCATCGTCTTCCACGCTTTCGCGCCGGATAAACCCGCTCTGTTCCAGGCCGTGGATGACGCTGGTTACGGAAGAACGACGTATGTCAAACGCCGCCTCGATATCCCGCTGAAAAACATCCTGGTATTTGCCCCGCACATAAACGAAATGCAGGATAGCCCCCTGCGGGCCGGTAAGGCCAAGGCGGACAAAGGAAGAGTCCAGGAAACGCCGGACCCTGTTTCCTATTACCAGTATCCTTCTGCAGCAGTCAAAGTTCCCGCTCATCTTTACTCCATTCAAGGCTATTCACCTGCCGAACAATGCGGGAACCCCGATCCCCCGCCGGGGATCTCCCGCACGGACCCCCGCGGGGTGCGAAAACGCTGCGCCCTATTCCCATCCGGTCTCATACCGCAAATTGACGTTTAACCGGGTAAATCTCACGCCCGAAGAGATAATCTCCCCCGGCGTAAGACGGTTTTCCTTCATCACATTCCGTCCCTCAACCGGATCGTTTTCTTCCAGATTGTTGATGCCGTAATATTTGGAATTGTATTTGAAAAAGAAGAAAAGGTGTTTTTTATATTCAGAAATAAACATACCCCCGCTGTTGTCGTGCGGGATATATGGTTGGAGATCTGAAATAAAATCATCTATATCCGGATTTCCGGTATCACTTAAACAATAGGCCAGGGAAAGAAAATACCGGTAGAACGGCGAGTTTTCGCTCCAGTGGTTGTCAATTTCATAGACGTCAATAACATTGCTGGGTACATGCCTGCCGACCAGCTCGTATATTATTCTTGTAAGGTCTTCGCTGGTAATGCTGTCCGGGCTGTCGTCGAGTGGCGTTTTTGTCTGGGTATGGCCGTCATAAACCGAATTCTTCTGTGGTTCCCAATTGACCCATTGCCCGTTTAGTTTAACGGAATTCCAAGCGTGATTGCCCTCGGAAAAATTCGGCCCGCCGCTGGTGCCAAGCCTTACGCGGCAGGGCAGCCCCGCTTTATAGCAGTTTTGATAAAATTGGGTGGAAAAATTACTGCAATCGTAGTCTTGTGACCATTTTCTTGCCGCGACGCCTGCGCCGATATTTTGATACTTTTCCAGATCCTTTGACCACGGATCTTCACCGGCCATGGGATCTTTACAGGCGGTATACGCAAGGCACAAAACAAATAGCAGGCCAGGCCAATTACGCATTTTCATCACTTTATATTATGTATAAGATACTATGCCGGAGCTGTTTTGGCAATAGGGCCGGCGCATAGAGGCGTACCCGTATCTTGATAGTTCCCGTGCGTTCCCGTATGATGGGCCGGGTGGATTATGAAAAGAAGGATGGTATCCATCGGGATTAAGCTTTTGATCCCGATCTTCCTGTGTTTTGTTATTTTCGGCGCCTCTTTGATGGTAACTATCAATCTGCTTACCCGATCAACCTCCGCCGCGACTTTCAAAGAAGGGATCGACCAGAAGGACAACCTGGTATACCAGCTTATTGATGAACAGACGGTCCTGCTGGAAAAAAAGGCCCGCTGGTTTGGGGAATTTGCCGGGACCAGCGGCCTGATTGCCGGCCTGGAAGCCTCCGGGCCCGGCGGCGGGGGGGCGGAAAACCGCGCCGGGCCGGAAACCGGCCCCGGTTTCCAGGGCCAGCTTGACGCCCTCCTCCTTGCCCTGGACCTGGATGGAATCGCCCTGGCGGACCAGGACGGCTACCTGCTGATAAACGCGGGGGCCCCGGGAGCCTCCGGGGGGGCCCGGTACGTCAGAACCATCGTTTCCTATACTGAGGGTCGGGACTGCGTTACCCGGATGTACTCCCTGGACAACACCCTGGAGCTTATCTCCGCGGTGCCGGTTTTTTCGGGAGGCGAACTGGCGGGCTACGGCTTTGTTGAGTACAGCCTCCAGTCCGCCAAATTCGTGAACGCCCTCCAGTCCCTGACCCAGTGCGAGATCGACCTGTACCAGGGGCCGGTCCTCAAGGGCAGTTCCGAGGGCCTTTCCTCCGGCGTTTCCAAGGGGAATCCCCGGGGGATTCCTTCGGATTCCGAAAACCGGAGATCCTGGATTGGCTCTTTTACCGGCAGCCTTTCCTCGGATCACGATCTGATGATCGACGCGGTTCTGGGCCTGGGGGAAACTTACCGGGGGGAATACACCGTGGGGGGCACGACCTATTACGG
>JAIRLQ010000101.1 GCA_031259345.1 Treponema sp. | reverse complement strand
CTAATTTAACCAGCCGCACATTGATACCCGATACCATCGCGCTGTTTTCATTACCGCCCACCGCATAAATATAACGGCCAATACTAAAATACTTTAGGACCATAAATCCTATGATAAATACCAAGAACAGAATAAAAGCCGGTATCGGGACTCCAAGGATATCCCCCCTTCCTATATTGAGGAATTCCGCGGTCAGAGGAGAAATGGGTTTGCCATTGCAATATACAAAAGTCATACCCCGGGCAATAGTCATAAGCGACAGGGTAACCACAAAGGGCGCCGCATTCCAAAAAGCGACAAAATAGCCGTTAAACATGCCCATCACGATGCCGATAAACAGGGAAATAACTATAACCGGAACTACCGGCAGTTTAGCGTCCCGGATCAGCCCGGCCGATACAATGCCGCAAAAAGCGACGATGGAACCAACCGAAAGGTCTATGCCTCCGGTAAGTACTACAAACGTCATACCGATGGCAAGAATGCCGTTGATTGATATTTGCCGCAGCACATTAAGCAGATTTGATCTGGTTAGAAAGGTCCTCGTTGTGATTGACAGTACCACGACAAGAGCCAATACCACCAAGATAAGCGAGTATGTTTCAAGGGTCCCCTTCTTGAAAAATTTATTTTTTGATAGTGTAAATTCCATGATCTTTCTCCCCTTTTAAGCGCTTTCGGACTTACCCGATTCAATTCCGGTTGCCATAGCCAGCAACTTTTCCTGTGTTGCTTCTCCAATATCAATGATTCCACTGCAGGCTCCTTCATGGAGTACAATGATACGATCGCACATACCAAGAATTTCAGGCATTTCCGATGAAATAAAAATAATACCTTTCCCCTGTGCCGCAAGCTCCGCAATTAAATGATAAATCTCACTTTTTGCACCCACATCAATACCCCGGGTTGGCTCATCAAAAATAATTATATCCGGTTGACGCATGAGCCATTTCGCAAGAATAACCTTTTGCTGGTTGCCCCCCGACAGATTTTGTACAATTGTGGCATGAGAAGGCGTTTTAATCCGTAATTTCCTGATATAGTCGGAACATTCTGCCGATGCCGGCCTTCTGCGAATAAACCCAATGCTATTGGACAGGCGGGTCAGCGAAGAGATGATGACATTATCCTCAACGCTCATGGACATAACCAAGCCATTCCCCTGCCTATCCTCCGTTACGTATCCGATACCGCACTGGATCATCTTCTTAGGGATCGGCCTTTTTACCCATTTATTGTTGATTATAATCTCCCCGGCCGTGGGCTTGGTTATTCCAAAGAGAGCGTTTACCAGTTCGGTACGCCCCGCCCCCACAAGGCCGGAAAACCCAAGAATCTCCCCCCGGTGGAGCTGAAAACTGATATTGCCGAACACCCCGTCCTGATAGAGTCCTTTTACGGAAAGACATACAACTCCGGGCTTTGAATCCCGTACCGGATACATCTCCGTAATATCCCGGTCCACCATGAGGCGAATTAATTCATCCTGATTCGTTTCGGAAACATTATAGGTGCCGATATACATACCATCCCGAAAAACCGTAATCTCATCGGCAATACGGAATACCTCGTCCATTTTATGGGTAATATATACAATGCAGCATCCCTCGTTCCGCAGCTGGGAGACGACCTCGAATAATTTATCTACCTCCCGGTTGGTCAACGTAGCAGTCGGTTCGTCCATGATGATGATCTCGCTCTTATAAGACAAGGCTTTCGCGATTTCCACCATCTGCATCTGTGAGACTGAAAGCTCCCGCATCAATAGTCCCACATCAAGATCAATCCCGATACGGCGCAAAAGCTCGTGAGCTTCCCGTTTCATACGCCAGTAGTCTAACGGCCCTGCCTTGCCAAAAAGGTGATACTCTTTTCCGAGGAATAAATTTTCCTGAATGGTCATATCCAATACCGGGCTTAATTCCTGATGGATCATCGCAATCCCGCTCTGAAGAGCCTGTCTTGGATAATCGAAATCAATTATTTTTCCATGTAAAGTAATTTCGCCGGCGTCTCTTTTCCGCAGCCCCGCAATAATTTTCATCAAGGTGGACTTTCCGGCGCCATTCTCTCCCATCAGGGCGTGTACTTTGCCGGAAAACAGGCGAAAATTTACATTATTCAAGGCGTGTACCCCAGGATAGTACTTGCTGACGTTTTTAGCTTCCAAAATAGGTATCGCCGAAGATTCAACTGAAACCATACTATAAAAAACTCCTTGCTGATAAATATCGCCCTTTTCAGAATTTCCCCTCCGTATTTCATTTCCATGAACATACGGCTGCGGCGTCGCTTCCCATGATTTTTATTCTATAACAATTTTTGATTGATGTCAACAAAAAATGTGCGAATTATTAAAAATTTATAATATTTTTGAACATAAAGAGTTCTGTATCTTTTTTATTACTAAAAAACAAACAAAATTCTCTTGGAAGGGTTGCTTTTGTTTGTTTTCTAGGTATAATAAACCATAGGATGATTATGTATGAATAAAAAAACTCAGCGATTAAATCAGCTTATCTCCCTGTTACGAATCCAGGAAACCATGCAGGTTAAGGAACTCGCGGAGCAGATACAGGTATCGGAGATGACGATACGGAGGGACCTAAACGAGCTTGAAGCCGATCATATCATCGAGAGGACCCATGGAAAGGCAACGTTCCTGAAAAACAACCTCCTGCCGATTTATGAAAATATAGACAGTATATACAGTCTATCCTCGGCAAGTAATACCATGAACCAGGAAAAAGACCGAATCGCCCAATATGCCGCAACCCTGGTAGAACCTGGAGATGTTATTATCCTGGATAATGGTTCTACCACAGACAAGATCTCTGATTACCTTCCCAATATTGACATAACGGTCGTATGTTATAACCTCAATATAGCGGTTAAGCTACCAAAAAAAGAAAAGATAAAAATTATTCTTGCCGGCGGGTATTTTCATCCCAGCGATCAGATGTTTGAGTCCTCAGAGGGCATTCAGTTCCTCAAAACCATCCGCGCTCACAAACTCTTCATATCCGCCTCGGGGGTACACCAAACCTTGGGAATGACCTGCGCCCACAATTTTGAGGTGTTGGTAAAAAAGGCCTCGCTGGAATCCTCCCTTAAAAAGATATTGGTCGCCGATTCCAGCAAATTCGGTACCGTTAAAACCGTATTTTTCTCCTCCATGGATGACTTGGATATGATTATCACCGATACCGGCTTGTCTTCTGAATGGACTGAAATAATACATACCAAGGAGATAGAACTGGTCGTCGTGTGAAGCCTCATGACAGGGAAATATGAGGCTGTTCCAAAGCAGGATCACCCCAGCCCCACGTCCAGGGCCATCATCAGGGCGAAGCCCGCCATGAGGCCGGCGGTGGCGATGTGTTCGTTCCCCTGCCGGTGGGACTCGGGGATCACCTCTTCGACAACCACGAAGATCATGGCCCCGGCGGCGAAGGCCAGGGCGTAGGGCAGGATGGGCTGGATGTAGAAGACCAGGGCCGCCCCCAGGAGGCCGGCGACGGGTTCCACCAGGCCCGAAAGCTGGCCGTACCAGAAGGCCCTCCGGCGGCTCATCCCGTCCCGGCGGAGGGGGATGGACACCGCCGCGCCCTCGGGGAAATTCTGGAGGCCGATCCCCAGGGCCAGGGCCAGGGCGCCGGTGAAGCCCGCGCCGGGGATGCCTGCGGCGACGGCCCCGAAGCCTACCCCGACGGCGAGGCCCTCGGGGATATTGTGGATGGTGATGGCCAAAACCAGCAGGACCGAACGGCCCCAGCCGGTCTTGGGGCCCTCCGCGTCCTGGATGGGATATTCGATGTGCAGGTGGGGGAGGATCCGGTCCACCAGGCGCAGGAACATCCCC
>JAIRLQ010000387.1 GCA_031259345.1 Treponema sp. | reverse complement strand
ATGCCGCCTATCCGCTCAAAGCGCGGTTCCGCCAGATATGTCCCTATTTCTTCCTGAATTTTTTCCGCAAGCGCCATGACTAAACCTCTTTGTGAATATTTGTACCATATTCAAACGCGAAGCGCAACAGTTTTGCCATGACATCGAAATAGGCTTCAATGTTTTCCTCGGTGACCACCTGTCCGGTATCTCCCGAAAGATAGCCGTTAGGCCCCATTGCTAATGAAATCAGGAATACGATTTTACACATTTCTTGTAGACAGCAAACAAAAATTTAATATTTCGCTGTCATAACAAAATCAATATTCATTTTTTAGGAGTTTTTATATGAAAATCAAACAATCGTTCTGGATTATGGTCGCTTTGCTGCCGACAATATTGCTTGCCACCGCTTGCAAAGAGAAAAAGGAACCCGCAGGCCCCGTGGACCTTTCCAGTCTTACCCTTGAACAACTGATTGAGGGCGCGAAAAAAGAGGGGCACGTAGAATCGGTAGGTATGCCTGACGATTGGGCAGACTGGGGAAGCAGTTGGAAGGCGCTAAATGACAAATACGGTCTTACCCATTTTGATACGGACATGAGTTCCGCTGAGGAAATACAGGTTTTCAAAGCCGAAGCCGACAGCCCGACCAAGGACATAGGCGATGTGGGCCATGCTTACGGCAAAATTGCCATCGCTGAAGACGTGGTACAGGGATTCAAACCAAGTACCTGGGACAGCATTCCCGACTGGGCAAAGGATCCCCAAGGGCGCTGGATACTGAGCTATACCGGAACTATGGCATGGGCGGTCAATACCAAACTTACGGGCGGCAGGGTTCCCGCAACATGGAAAGAACTGAAAGAAGGGGATTACCGGGTAAGTGTGGGTAACGTGGTCGGCGGCGCCTCGTCCCAGGCCATGGTAATCGGCGCAGCCTTCGCCTACGGCGGCGGGCTGAACAATGTGCGCCCCGGTATAGAGTATTTTAAGGACCTTGCCCGGGCAGGCAGAATCACCGGCGCCTACGGTGGCGAGCCTCTCGGCAGGGGTGAAATCGAGGTATGCGCCAACTATTATGATTACAGTTGTCTGGGCTGGAAAGAGCGGTACAATGCCCAGAGCCCCAATGTTCATATTGAAGTTACCATTCCGCAGGACGGAGCCATTACCACGGGCTATTGCCTTGTTTTTAACAAAACCGCTCCCCATCCCTATGCCACCGCCCTGACGATTGAATACCTTTTAAGCGATGAAGGACAGATCGACCGGGCCAGAGGCTTCGCTCGTCCTATAAGGGAGGTAAAACTTCCTTCCGAATTTCAGTCCAGGATGCTGGACAGTCGGCTTTACAAGAACGCGATTACCATCAATGATCCCGACACGCTGTCCGCCGCCTGTCAGGAAGTTGGGAGACTCTGGGAAGAAGAGGTTATCCCTTTGATGAATTAGAACCTGCCGGCGGCTATACGGAGAGGCGCATTGATGAAGTACGTCAAGAATATAATTCATTTACTGCCAGTTGTGCCGTTTATACTTCTGGCGCTGTTATTTTTGTTTTCTCCTCTGGCAAGCATGGCAGTAAAAAGTTTGACGGTACCTGGAAAGGGCTACTCGATGCAGAACTACCTTGATATTTTCACCAGGGTAACTTTTCTTGCCTGCATTCGGAATAGCCTGTACCTGTCCTTTGTTTCGTCTTTTATCGGGCTTTTTATCTCTTTTATAGCCGCCCTGTCCATCACAAGGCTTACCGGTTCCGCCGGGAGCCGGTATTTGTCTTTCCTCAATATGTTTTCAAATTTTGCGGGACTTCCGCTGGCCTATGCCTTTATTTTTATGGCAGGCAACGCAGGAATTTTTACCCTTATTCTGCGGTCCCTGAATATTGATATGGTTAAACATTTTAATCTCTATTCTGGACAGGGCCTAATGGTACTTTTTGTGTATTTTCAGATTCCTCTGGGAACCTTGCTTATGTTCCCCGCATTTCATGCCATACGGCACGAATGGAAGGAAGCGGCAACGCTGATGAAGGCTTCGGGGTTTCAGTTCTGGCGGTATGTGGGCGTTCCGGTTCTTATTCCCAGCCTGGCGGGAACCTACGGTATGCTTTTTGCCAATGCCATTACCGCCTACGCTACGCCGTTTATGCTTATGACAACCAATTATCCCCTGCTGCCTATAAAGATTACTTCCATGGTTTCCGGGGAAATGTCGCCACAGCCGGAGCTTGGTTCCGCCTTGTCCCTGGTGATGATAGCGATCATGCTTTTGGTCATAGGCCTGTGCAATCTTTTTAGGAATGTTTTTTATAAGGGAGGGGATAACTAATGGGCCGTTCCAACGCTCTGTCCCGGTTTGTGCTGGCGGCCATGGGGCTTTTTCTTCTTGCGCCGCTGGTTATCATTACCATCTATTCTTTCGTAACCGGCTGGGCTGGACTTGCACCGTCGGGGTTTACTATGGAGTATTGCCAACAGGTATTTAATGACGCGCGTTTCTGGCCTTCGATGGTCCGCGCCCTGATTATAACCATAGCGCCGGTTTTTATTAGCGGTTTTTTTGTCATTCTGGCCCTCTACTCTTCCATACTTTATTTTCCAAAATTGGAAAAGTACATACAAAGCATCTGTATGCTTCCCCATACGGTAAACGGGGTGATACTTGGCATTTCGACCCTTACCTTGTATGCGGGAAGCGCCACGCCTTTAGGAAACCGTATAGTTATGCTTACCTTTGTTTACTGCGTTATCATACTGCCTTTTGTCTATCAGGGCATCAGGAACAACCTTCACGCGGTGAATATACGCCGGCTCATTGAGGCCGCGGAAATACTCGGAGCGGGGAAACTGTACGCTTTCCTCCGCATTGTGGTTCCCAATATACTTTCCGGCATACTCGTAGCCGCGCTGCTGGGTGTTTCCCGGATCTTTACCGATTATGTGGTGATAAAAATTATCGCCGGAAGCCGTTATATAACTCCCCAGCAGCTTCTTTATAATTACCGGGACAAGCCGGGACAGTTTATCAGCGTCATTGTACTGGTAACTTTTATTTTTATCCTGCTTATCGCGGGAATAACTTATTATTTGCAGAACCGCGGCACCCGCTCTTCCGTTCAACTTAGAGAGGAATAAACTGTTGTCCTATATTCGCTTTGAAAATGTCATCAAGGTTTTTGACAACCAAACACAAGCGCTTAAAGGCATAACATTGAGCGTTGAAAAGGGCGAACTGGTTACGCTCTTGGGGCCTTCGGGCTGCGGGAAGAGTACCCTGTTGCGCTGTCTGGCCGGCCTTGAACCGGTTACCGGCGGGAGGATTTTCCTGGACAATTATGACATAACCAATCTTTCGCCAAAACAGCGTGAAATCGGTATGGTGTTCCAGCAGTACAGCCTGTTTCCTAACATGACGGTGGAACAGAATGTTGGGTTCGGGCTTCGTATCAAAAAGATGGAAAGGAAGGTAATCCGCAAGAAAGTACAGTCGATGCTGGAAATGGTGGGTCTTTCGGAAAAGATACGGCGGTATCCGAATCAGCTTTCCGGCGGGCAGCAGCAGCGGGTTGCCTTGGCCCGGGCCTTGGTTATGGAACCTAAGGTACTGCTCCTTGACGAACCGATGAGCGCCATAGACGCCCTTTTACGGAGGAGTCTCCAGATGGAAATTCGCCGGATACAGCGAAGTCTTAAAATAACCACAATATTTGTAACCCATGATCAGGATGAGGCGATGGTTATGTCTGACCGGATACACTTGTTCAACATGGGCGGTATTGAACAGTCAGGGCTTCCTGCCGAGCTGTATACCCGGCCCAGGTCCATGTTTACCGCTTCTTTTATCGGGCATAACAACATTATCAAGGCGGCGGATTTTAACGCCGTATCGGGACAGCGGTTTGAAGGCGAGCATATAGCCCTCAGGCCCGAGGTTATCAGCATCGGCGTATCCGGAAAGACGAATGGGGATATGCGGCTCAAAGGAACGATAAAAGGCAGTATCCCCCATGGAAATGTGCTGCGGTATACGGTTGACTGCGGAAACATAACCCTTGACGCTGACGTGCTTTTTGATACATCCCATATTTTTAAAGAAAACCAGGAGGTGTATCTTTCCTTTCCCCCGGATCAGGTGTCAACCCTGCAATAAAGGATTGTTTATGCTTGCATTGGCGACCGACTATAACGGCGAAAGCAGAAACACGGAAAAGATACGTCGAACCCTTTCAAGCATCGCCGGGGCGGGTTTCAGCCACATCCACTGGTGCCATGAGTGGAGAGGCGGTTATCTTTATTCCGTCTGGGAGATGCGGCAAATAAGGGAATGGCTGGACATTCTGGGTCTGCGGGTCAAAGGCGTCCATGCCTCCTGCGGGGAAATCAGATTCCAATACGCCGCGACCCGGGACTTTGAAGAGGAACGGGAAAATCTGAAGGACTATGTTTCCCAAAACGAATACAACCGTCTGGCCGGAGTGGAACTTATCAAAAACCGTATCGATCTGGCGAGGGAACTGGAAACAGGGGAGATAGTGCTGCACCTTCCCCTGCCCTTCCGGATTTTCGAAAACGATGTCTCGTTTAAGGAAAAATTCTATACCGCAGCCTTTAGGTCTTTTGACGAGCTTAAATGCTACTGTCTGGAAAAACAGGTACGGATATGCGTTGAAAACCTGTACGACTGCCCTGAGAATTTTCAGAAGGAGATGTTCGACCGCCTCTTCGCCCGTTACGAAAGTAACTATATGGGAATATGCTTCGACACGGGACACGGGAACATTGGTTCCCATGACTGCCTCCATTTTGCCCGGTGTTATACGGAAAGGCTTTTTATCGCGCATATTCACGATAACCATGGGACTGGCGACGAACACCTTATCCCTTTCGAGGGATCCTTCAACTGGGAAGGATTTGCGGAAATAGTGGCAAAATCTCCCTGTGAAAGCCCCTGTCTTTTGGAACTTAATATGCATGGCAAGACGGAAAAGGTATTCTTCCGAAAGGCTCTTGACGCGGGCCGGAAATTGCAGGCTATGGCGGAGCGGGCCGGACGACTGATTTTCGCAGGCTTTAACGCGGATTGCGATATAACGGCGGCTACCCTCTCCTCCTCATCTTAATCCGTGTGAAATCAGCGGATCGCCGATTATTAGCCCGACATAACTATATTGACAAAAGCCCCCGCCAGACAATCATTAGCATAACTTGGAGCGGCTATGGAAGCACTGATTAAATCAGGAGATATGGAGTAGGATAGAGACATGAAGAAGCAACAAACATTTACGGATATAGAATACGGGGCACGCAAGCGTGTAAGCAGGCGGGAAGTATTTTTGG
>JAIRLQ010000378.1 GCA_031259345.1 Treponema sp. | reverse complement strand
TCGTAATCCGATGACAGGAACAGATCCTTAAGCCAGTCGGAGCTGCCGGAGGAACGGTTAATGCCCCCAAGCAATTCGCTGACAGAGCGCTGTAAAGCCGGGTCGTCCATGTCTTCTAGAGTTATCATTTGCGGGCTGCCAAGAAAGGCGTACAAAAAACTGATATACGCAGAGGCCCCGGAATTGGACTGGGTTGCGCTGGTCATGCAGAAGGTCAGCTTCTTTGCCTGTATGGCTTCAAGAATTTCGTTGACAGAAACTTCGCGCCCCGTAAAGCCTAAATTTTTGGCAATACTCTTTTTTATTCCGAATACCACCGGGGTCTGATAGATACTGGCCGTATGCTTAACCTTGAATGAAGTATCCCCAAGGGAAATCCACATGCTGTTTGCGGGCCAGACGCCATCATAGTCCCCGCCGCCCTGTTTCAGGATTTCCATAATATCAAGGGAGCCCATGTAGCTTATGGTTACTGCCGCGCCGTTTTTGGCGCAGAAATCTTCCAGCAAAAATTCCAGGTCTCTGTTTTCGGATCCGGAAACAATCAGCAGTGAATTCTTTTTGTTTGAATTATTTGCCGACAGCATAGTTGTATTGCCGTTCCGGGATACGGTAACCTCAAAAAGCGTTTTACCGTTATCCGTATCCGTACACCCGGACAAAATAAGGGACAATAACGCGGCATACAAACAGCTTGATTTAAGAAACTTCACCATTACACCACGCCCCTATAGTACAAAGCTCCCGGCCCCCATTGAACAAAACAATCATATTGATTTTACGCGGACGGGTTAAAATTGTATGAGCAATCTGTTAAATGCGCGTTAAAATAATCGAACAGTTCCAAAACCAGATTAAAAATTGTCTGGCCCTCCCAAACTTCGTTGGTTAACGAGCTTTTTTATAAAAAACTCGTTCTTAAACGAGAAAACAATTTGACATTTTAGATCTTTCTTTGTATATTAGTTTTATGGTAAACAATGTATTTTGGAAAAACGTAAAAACTCTTTTAAAAGAAAAAAAGCTTACCCAGGCGGCCCTGGCTAAAAAATGCCGCATCAGTTTAAGGACTTTGGAAAACTGGGTGTACCGGGATATTATTCCCGGCCTGGAAGATGCCCTTTATATAGCAAAGGTACTCGGCGTTACGGCTGAAACGCTTTTTTTCGGCAGCGCTCCCGAGGGCTTGTCCCGGGACGCTTTCAGAATTGCCCGTATGGCGGAACATTTAAGCCCAAAAGCCAAAAAAGAAGCCCTGGTCATAGTAGAAGCAATCAACACTTTCCGGCAGAGGCCGGACGGCGCCCGCTTTGTACATAGCGCGCAGTTTTCCTGATACATGCCCGGCCATGGACCACTTGACAAAAACGTTCTCTTTTGTAAGTATTGACTAACTTAACGTGGTTAAAGAAAGTTCCGGAAACCGCGGTTTGGGTTTTGAGGGGTTTGCCTCAATGGAGTATGTTGATTATGGGAAAAAGAATTTTGAACACCGGCATCTTGTCAATGGAAAACCTGAAGGCAAAGCCTGTTCGTACCGCCTGTCTTGTGGTCGTTGCGGCAATTCTGGCTTTTACCCTTTTCGGCGGCTCTATCCTTACCCTGAATCTCCGCCAGGGTTTAGCCGCCATGACGAAACGTTTTGGCGCGGATCTGATGGTGGTTCCCGAGGGAAGTGCCGGAATGGCCCAATCGCTGTTGCTCCGCGGGGGAACCGGGTGTTTTTATTTTGATGAGGAGATTGCCGATAGAATTGCCCGGACAGAGGGCATAGCCCGCGCCTCTCCCCAATTTTTTCTCACCTCCCTTTCGGAAAGCTGTTGCGACGCCATGGTACAGCTTATCGCCTATGAGCCGGAAACGGATTTTGTCGTCCGGCCCTGGATGGCCGAAAAATACCATGGTTCCGTGGAGGACGGGCAGCTCGTGGTTGGCAGCCGGATCGCCCTCCGGCCGGACAACACCATCAGGCTTTTGGGGCATACCTATCCGGCGGCCGCCCGGCTTTCGAGAAGCGCGAGCGGTCTTGATACCTCGATCTTTATGACCATGAACACCATGCGGCTTCTCCTTGGCCGCGCCCGGGCGGAAGGCTACGACTTTCTGGCGGCCCAGGAAAAAGAAATGCGGAGGGGGGCGGTTTCCACGGTTCTGGTAAAAACCGGCCCGGCGATCCCCCCGGAGCGGCTTGCCCAAACCATAGGGCGGACAAACGCCGGAGTGGACGTGGTAGTTTCGCAGCGCGTATTTTCCGGCATCGCCGAAACGCTTGCCGGGCTGGCAGATTATATCCGCCTTTTTTCCGCTGTCCTTTGGATCCTGGCGTTTATTGTCCTGGCGGCGGTGTTTTCAGGTTCCATCCACGAGCGGAAAAAGGAATTCGCCGTCCTGCGGATCCTCGGGGCCACCCGGAAAAAACTGGCCGCCGTGGTGTTAAGCGAATCGGCTATCGCCGGTATTGCCGGCGGCACGGCGGGCATCGTGCTGGCAAGCCTCGCGGTATTCCCCTTTAGCGCCCTGATCGGCGAACGCCTCGGGCTGCCCTGGCTTGACGCGCCGCTTTCGGGCATTATCCCCCTTGCGCTGGGAAGCCTCTTCCTCTCGGCCCTGACAGGCCCCCTGGCTTCGCTTTACGGGGCCTTGCGGATCAGTGGGGCCGAAACGTACTATACCATGCGGGAGGGGGAATAGATGGGACTTCTTGAACTACGGGAACTGAGTAAAGCATACAAACGGGGCGGCCGGGCCTTTAACGCGGTAAACCGGGTAAAC
>JAIRLQ010000309.1 GCA_031259345.1 Treponema sp. | reverse complement strand
CTTCATTATTTGACAGATCTTGGGGCAGAGGAAAGCCGCTTTCAGGTAGCGGGTTTCGCCGATACCATGCCTGTAAGTTCCAACGACACCCCGGAAGGCCGGGCTTACAACAGGCGGGTAGATATTGTAATTTTAGACGAAGGTCATTTATAAGAGGTAATTATGTCTGATACTGATGATGCATTGGATCTTGGCGGCGACGATGCCCCGGGAATGGACATGGGAACGAAAAAAGCTTCGGGCCTGTTGGCTTCACTTCCCAAGTTACTCATGTTTGTAGCTATAGGCCTCGGCGCCCTGATTTTTATTATCACCGTTTCGGTTATTACTTATAATATAATGAACAAATCAGGAAAATCCCAAACCATCATTCCCGAAAATTCGCCCTTTGTGGGCGCACGGCCTCAATTCTCCGTGTTTACCGCCATAGGCTCCATCCGGACCGGCACCAAAGACCCCACGCCCTATTCGGTAGTAGTGGATATGGTCATAGGCTACGACCTTAACGATAACGCCGCCGCAACAGAGCTTACAGGCAGGCTTTACGAACTCCGGGACTTTGTACGAAGTTTTTTCCGCTCAAAAATGGCGGCGGAGCTGCAGCCCGAAAACGAAGCCCGGCTTAAACAGGAAATTACCGAGCTTTTAAACACCAGGGTGCTCAGTACTGCCAAAGCCAGAATCATACTTTTTAACCAGTTGGACGTTATGGAAATGTAACAAAAACACCGGAGTTATTTTTGTTACAGACTCTAATTTGGGGCTTTTTCGGTTTCCGCCGTTTACCCGTTTTCCGGGCTAATCTTTCTCAAAAATCTTTCGATAATCTAAGTAAGGGCAGGGGGGATTAAAGGATAATGTTTTTTTGGTATACTTCTTGGGAACAAACGAAAAACCGGAGTAAAACATGACGGAAGTACTGTCCCAGGAAGAAATAGATCAACTATTAACCGCGATTAACGCCGGCGATACGGAGCCCGAAGATTTTAGGCCCGCGGCGGATACCCGTAAAATAAAGATCTATGACTTTAAACGCCCCGATAAATTTTCCAAAGAGCAGATCCGTACTGTCTCAATCATGCACGAGACCTTTGCCCGGCTTACCACTACAAGCCTTTCGGCACAGTTGCGCTCCATGGTTCACGTCCATGTGGCATCGGTAGATCAGCTTACCTACGAAGAATTTATACGTTCCATACCTACGCCCACAACCCTCGCCATCATCAATATGGATCCCCTAAAGGGCAACGCCATTTTAGAGATCGACCCGGCGGTAACCTTTTCCATTATCGACAGGCTTTTTGGCGGCCAGGGCGAAGGCACCAAAGGCCAGCATGAATTAACCGATATAGAAGCTTCCGTAATGGAAGGCATTATCGTGCGTATTTTGGGGAATATGCGCGAAGCCTGGGCACAGGTGATAGACCTCCGCCCCCGGCTTGGGCAGATCGATACAAACCCTCAGTTTGCCCAGATTGTGCCCCCCACCGAAATGGTGGTTCTTGTTACCCTGGAAACAAAAGTAGGCGAAGTGGAAGGCATGATGAATTTCTGCATCCCCTATATTACCATAGAGCCGATTATCAGCAAACTGTCCGCCCAGTTCTGGTATTCGGCAGTCCGCCGCGGGGGCACGACCGAAAACCTTAACGTGCTAAAGGACAAGCTTTCAACCGTCGACGTTGATGTAGTAGCGGAAATTGGAAAAATCAATATACCCATAAGGGATGTGCTTTCCCTTAATGTGGGCGATGTGATAAGGCTTTATAATACGCGGATAGGCGACCCTTATTCACTTAATATAGGCAGAAAAAAGAAATTCTTGTGCCGTCCTGGTGTAATCAGAAAAAAAATGGCAGTTCAGGTTATCAAAAAAATTGCCGAGCTTGGCGAAGACGAATTTGAAGAGCTGGCAACAGAAGGGGAGGAAATGTTATGAGCGATGGCGCACTTTCGCAGGACGAAATAGACGCATTATTGGCAGGTGTAGATTCAGGTCCCGGCGGCCCTTCTCCGGCTGTTTCCCCGGCCCCGGCTTCGGGCTCAAGCGACACTGACCGCAACGCTTTGCAGGCCTTTCTGGCTTCCACCACAGATGCCCAGGCTTCCAATCTTTCCATGATGGCAGGCGGAGCGACGGTTACCATAAGCGGCCCCCAGGCAAGCTTTACCAACCAGGATGCTTTTCTTGCCCAGCTTCCGGAACAGATAACGGTGGTTAAGGCGGACTTTAATTCCGGCTTCCCCGGCGAACACATGTACATTATGAGCGAGGACACGGCAAAAAGCGTAGCCGGCCTTATCAATAAAGAAGAGAATATCGATCTTGATGAAATGGCCATGTCGGTTATAGGCGAAGCCATGGGCACTATTATAGGTTCCCAGATCACGGCCCTTACCAGCAAGACGGGTAATAAGTCTATCGCCAATGTACCGCCTACGGCAAACAATGTGCCTAAGGCGGTCGCCGCGCTGCCCGCGGGGAATTTCTTTTGCGCTTCTTACCAGCTTGATTTGGGAGACGGCAAACAGAATCAATTTTGGGAAATCCTGGGGCCGGGCGTGGCTTCCGATATAGCCAGGGCTTTAAATGGCGGCGCCCAGAGTTCGCCCAATATGGGCATGGGCGCCATGCCAAACATGGGTATGGGCGGCAGCGCCAATATGGGAATGGGAGCCATGCCGAATATGGGTATGGGCGCTATGCCGAACATGGGCATGGGGGCCATGCCAAACATGGGTATGGGCGCTATGCCCAATATGGGAATGGGAGCCATGCCCATGGGTATGGGCGGCGGCGCCAATATGCAGAACGTGCAGTTCCCCAATCTGACCCCCGGCGCCCATGTCCAGGAATCCGGGAACATCGGCCTTATTATGGACGTCTTTATGGAGATGACCGTAGAATTGGGCCGTACCCGCAAACTTATTAAAGACATTTTGGGAATGGGCGAAGGTACCATTATTGAACTGGACAAACTTGCCGGCGAGCCTGTTGATATTCTTGTAAACCATAAACTTATTGCCAAAGGCGAAGTCGTGGTCATTGATGAAAACTTCGGCGTCCGGGTTACCGAAATTGTATCTCCCATGGAGCGCATGACGGATATGGCATAACGGGGCAATCCCCCGCCCAATAAAGCGCTTTAAAGAAGCCGCAATTACCAGGTAAAACTGAATACCGCCTTTTCGTGGTAGTCCCGGGTGGGGCCAAAGATTGCCGACGGGAATTCCGAATGGTTTGGGCTGTCGGGGAAGTGCTGGGTTTCAAGGCAAAAGCCGTCGTGTTTATTGTAAATTGAGCCCAGCTTGCCGGCGACGCCGTCAAGAAAATTCCCGGTATAAAACTGCACTCCCGGCTGGGTGGTAAAAACCTTCATGCTTCTGCCTGAACTTTCTTCGCATACTTCCGCGCAGGGACGCAGTTCTCCAATTTTGCCATCAACGGCAAAACAGTGATCATAGCCGCCGCCGGCCGCTTCAATATCCCGCTTGACGGGTTTGGGTTTGCGGAAATCAAAAGGCCCGCCGTCCACAGGGAGCAGCCTGCCCGTGGGAATAAGAACGCTGTCCACTTCCATATAAGATGAAGAAAAAATGGCGGCTTCGTGGGAAAGGATATCCCCCTTCCCTTCCCCGGCTAAATTAAAATAGGCATGGTTAGTCAAATTGACGGGACAGGGGGCGTCAACCTTTACTTCGTAATCCACCAGCACCTCGTTGGTTTTGGAAACACCGTAGCTGACTGCGGCCTTAAGGTTTCCGGGGTACCCTTCTTCGCCTGCCGGGCTTTCAAGCTCGAAACGGACAAAAATACCGTCCCTGTCGGTATAGCTTTCGGCTTTCCAGATTTTTTTATCAAAGCCGTGCCTGCCGCCGTGCAGACTATGATCGCCGTCATTTTTATAAAGCTGATATTTTACGCCGTCAAGACTGAAAACTCCATTGGAGATACGGTTTCCAACCCTGCCTATGGTAGCGCCCATGTACGAGTATGTTGTGTAACCTGCCAGAGTGGAAAACCCCAGGAGTATGTCGTCGTTTCCACCCTTTCGCGAAGGCATAACAAGAGAAGTCCAGGTGGCCCCCAGAGTTGAAATTGAAAGGGATAAATCCCCGGCCTTTAAAGTAAAAAGACGGACTTTTTGCCCCGTGGCCAGCATTCCAAATGTTTTTCCGATAACTTTCATAAAAAGCTCCTCCTATAAATTTGTTTTTGTTGTTAGAAGTCCACATCTCCCCATTCTATAAGTTTGCGGTGCAGGGTTTTGCGGCCAATACCCAAAACCTCGGCGGCTTTGCTTTTGTTGTCCTTGTATGCCTTCAGGGTGCTGCGGATAATAATCCTTTCAGACTCATCCATGGTGACTCCCAGGGGAATACGAATAGACGGCTCTTCGTTTTTAAGGGTTATGTTTGGGGGAAGATCGTCTTCGGTAATATAATTGCCCCTGGCCATAACCACGGCGCTTTCGATACAGTTCCGCAGCTCCCGCACATTACCCGGCCAATCGTAAGAAAAAAGCCTTGAGCGCGCTTTAGGCTCAATGCCTTCTATACTCTTTTCGTTATCTTTACAAAATTCCTTTAAGAAAGCGGCAAAAAGGAGGGGAAGATCTTCCTTTCGTTCCCGAAGGGGCGGTACATGAATGTTTACAACATTAAGGCGGAAATACAAATCTTCTCGGAAAACACCTTTGGCAATTTCTTCTTTTAAATCTTTGTTTGTAGCCGCTACCAGCCGCACATCGGTTTCTATGGTTTCTTCACCGCCGACACGTTCAAACGCTTTTTCCTGCAAAACCCTGAGCAGTTTAATTTGTATGTTTTGTTCTATTTCGCCAATTTCATCCAGAAAAAGCGTGCCTTCGTTGGCAAGTTCAAAGCGGCCCCGTTTACGGGCTACGGCGCCGGTAAAAGCCCCTTTTTCGTGACCAAAAAGTTCGCTTTCCAAAAGATTTTCGGAAAGCGCGGCGCAGTGTACCTTGATAAAAGGTTTTCCTTTACGGGGAGAAAGTTCATGAATCGCGTCGGCAACCAACTCTTTACCTACCCCGGATTCTCCGGTAATAAGGATAGAAGCTTTGGTCGGCGCAGCCCTGCTTATGGTGTCAAAGACCCGCCGCATGGGGGCGCTGGACCCGATCATTGTGCGAAATTGTTTTTGCTGTTCAAGTTCTTCTTCAAGCCGGCGGTGTTTTAAAAACAATTCCCTGTTGGAAAGGGCACGCCTTACAATTTGCGCCAGGTGATCAAGGTTTACAGGCTTGGTAAGAAAATCCCAGGCGCCGGCCCGCATGGCCTCGACGGCTGTCTCCACAGTTCCGTGACCGGTCAGTATGATAACAGGAACCCCCGGCGTTTCGGCTTCTATGAGTTTTAAAAGCTCTTCTCCGCTGATGTCCGGCATGCGAAGGTCGGTAATTACCAAATCTATATCGCCTTTTTGAAAACGGTTCCAGGCTTCATCCCCGCCGGCGGCTGTTACCACTTCAAAGCCATCCATCTTCAATGAATCGGCAAGGCCTTCCCTGATATTTTTTTCATCATCAACAACAAGCAGTTTTGATTTCATTTTGGTCCTCCGATTAACCTGTGATCGATCTGAGGCAGCGGTAGACTGATGGTAAAAGCGCTTCCCTTTCCCGGAGAGGATTTAACGGAGATTTCACCAAAATGTTCCCGCACTATTTTAAAAACCAGGGTAAGCCCCAGACCGGAACCCATAGACTTGGTGGTAAAATAAGGCTCGAAAATTTTTTCCATATTTTCATCGGGAATCCCGATGCCGGTATCGGAAACGGTAATCAAAGCTTCGCGATCGGAAAGTTTGGTAATAAATTTAAGGTTCCCGCCGCCGCCCATGGCCGCCCTGGCGTTATTTATTAAATTAAGAAGGGCCTGCTTCATGTAGCGTTCATCAAAATAAAGAAAAGGGATCTTTTCATCAAGCTCAAGACAGGAAGAAATCCCCGCTTGCTTTAATTCAAGAGAAACAAAATCCATAAGCTCTTTAGCCAGTATATTTATATCCGCGTATTTCAGATCCATATTCATTGGCCGTACCGCAAAAAGAAAATCCACCACAATCTGGTTGAGCCGGGCAATTTCTTCGTTTACCACTTTAAGGTGTTTGTCTATGGTATCAAGGAGGCCGCTGGCATCTTCTTCTCCCGGCGGAGGGCCCTGAGGATGGGCGGTTTCGTAAATTATCCGGTTTGCCTTCATTGTTTTTTGTATAAGCTGAATATGTATCGAAAGGCTTCCTAAAGGGTTTTTAATCTCATGGGCAACAGCGGCTGCCATCGTTGTAAGACTAGCCAGGCTTTCCATGCGGTGCAGTCTTGCTTCTTTGCTTCTTCTTTCGGTTATATCTTCCGCATGAATAAGGGAACCCGAGATCTGGCCTTCGTGCACCAAAGGCCACACGCTCAAGGAAAAGCGTCTCATGCTGCCGTGAAACTCTTCTTCGAATTCCCATCCTTCGACTTTATCCCTTGTGCCAAGTACATTTTCCAAATATGCCGCTACTTTCCTGTTCCGTACTCCTTCCCAAAAAGGGGTATTTCTCATTTTGGTGATATCGGGCGGCAGATAGCGCCGGGCAAATTTATTCGCAAGAATAAGGCTGTGATCCTTATCCAAAACCATGATGCCTTCGGAAAGAGAATCCAGCACTGTCTCCAGGCGTTCAATTTCTGCTGACAGGGACAAAAAAAGATCCTTGCTTTGATCCGGGGTAAGTTTATCCAGTTTTTGAAGGGCCCGTGCCAAAAATTGACGCATTTTATTTCATCTCCGCAAGGGCGCCGGAACTTTCTGTAAAAAGCCGTTCCAGGGCGAGGGCGGCGCTCTGGTTATAAATGCTTACCGCGGTATCCGCTTCGGTTGCAAAACGCCGCCATATCTCATAATAGGATACCAGAAGCGGAGTACAGGAAAAGACATTTTCCGGCGCCTGGCTTTCCGCCACGATAGCCAGCAGGCTTCGTAAAAAACGGCCAAAAAGGGAGCGCACGCCAAAACCGTCGGCGCTTTTAAGAATTGTGCTTACAAGCCCGCCGCAGTTCCGCTCGGGGCGGCCAAGCCCTGCTGTTTCAGCAATGGGAGCGGCGTACTTTCCCAGGAGAGAAACGGGCCCGGGCAGTACAATGCCCCGTTTTTTACACAGGGAAAACGCCTTCGCGGCGGCGGAGGCCGCAAAAAAAGCCGCCAGGCCCCGCAGCGTGGAGTCGTTAAGGGGCAAAAAACTATCCAGATAAGCGCGTATTATGCTTTCTCCGGAATTCTTTTTGTTTTCTGTCCAAGGCGAACGAAAAACCCGCCTTAAAACATCCCGCTCCGCATCTTCATCCCTTTGGATAAAACGGTAAACCCTGACGCGGGAAAGGATGGTTTTAAGCAAAGTATTGGGTTTTGTTGAACTAAGCAAAACGGTAAGAGCCAAAGGGGGTTCTTCAAGAAGCTTTAACAGAGAGTTTTTTGCCCCTTCTCCCATTCTGTCGGCATTCTCTATAAAAAGGAGCTTGCCCTTTCCCGCCGGGGCAAGATGAGCCCAGGCAGCCGCCTTCCTTATCTGGTTTATTGGTATGCCTTCCTTTATGCCGTCATTTTCAAGTTTGAACGCGGTCTTTTTAAGCCCTTCAATTATTTTTTTGTTATCGTCGTCTTTTCCCGGCCTGTCAAGTTCATCCAGCCCTTCTTCAAGAGATGAAATCATGGGATTTAATTTGGATATTCCGCTTTCATCTTCCCAAAGAACCGGACTGAATCTGGCAAGCAGTTTCCGTATTGAACGAATAAAAAAGGCCCTTGCGGCGGCACTTTCGGAATCTTTTAAAAAGGCATCCGCCGAAGCGGCTATCTCTGCAAAAAAAGGGCGGCTGCCCAAACAAAGCAGATCCGGGTGCAGGAGAAGGCGGTGCCTGGCACAGGCAGGGCATACACAGTTCCAGGGCGCATTCTGCTTTTCACAGGATATAATTCGCCCCAGTTCCAGGGCGGCCGTTCCCTTCCCTGATGCAGGGGGGCCGGCAAAAAGCATGGCAGGCGCCATACGCCCCAAGTGAATATCCCCGGCCAGCGTAATAACCGCACCCTGACCGATTACATTTTCAAACAATTTTAGCCCCGCCTGAAATGCAAAGCAAGGTAACCGAATCTTTAAGATCGTTTAAATTGACCTTGGGCCTCCGTTCTATCAGGGGTAAGATCAATTTAGAGAAAAAACTTTCTTCCAGTACAGCGGAAACATCAAAAAGGGGCTGAATGGAAAGTATAAATAAAACAAGGGATATAAGCACCATCCCCTCAATAAAACCAAAGACGGTTCCAAGCAATTTATCCACCCCCCCAAGTTTGACTCCCTTGACTACATCGCTCAGGATTTTTTGCAGCATTTTCATAATCAGGAAAACCCCGATAAAAAGCAGGACAAAGGCAAGGATATCCGGCAGGGCTTTTAGATTGGGAAAGTATTTTTCCCGAATCAAAGCTCCCACTGTCTTGTAAAAGTAAACAGCCACAAGAATCCCCAAAATTAAAGAGGCCCAGGAAAATATTTCCAAAAGGAACCCCCTGACCCGGCCGCGTATTATCATAAGCACAAGGAGAATCAGAAAGATCAGATCCAAAAAAACAACATTATTCATATTCCCTCACTTTTTCCGCAATTGCCCTGGCAATACAACCAGAAGCATCCATCCCGCCAAACATCGAAGCCGCCATAGCCTGTCTGCGTTTTTCATCCCCCGCAAGTTTCAAAACCAGCGCTTCGAGCCTGTGAGCCATTGACTCGGTTCCCGAAGGATCTTCTGTAAGGCATACGGCGCCGCCGGATTTCTCGAATATCCGGGCGTTTTCCACCTGGTCCCCCCGGGTGCCCGATCCCCTTAGGGGAATGATGATCATAGGCTTACCCAAAGCGCCGCATTCCCAAAGAGTGCCGGCGCCGCCCCGGCAGATCACCAACTCCGCGGCGGCGATCACATGGGGCATCTCTTCTTTAATATACGCATAAGGCCTGTACTTGTCTTTAGGCGTAAAGACCTCGTCCTGGGCGCCTGTCTGATGTACCACCGTATAATACCCTGTCATGACCGGAAGACAGGCTTTGACAAGCTCGTTAATTTCCCGGGAGCCTTGGCTTCCGCCCAAAACAAGCAGGATACGTTCCCTTTTGCCAAGGCCAAGAAAAGCCCTCCCCGCTTTGGGATCGGCATTGCTGAATTCGGAACGCACCGGATTTCCGGATACTTCAAGGGCGCCCCTGCGGAAAGAAGGGAAAAAGGATGCTGTCTCTTTATAGGGAATAAAAATCTTCTGCGAAAAGCGCAGGTTAATACGGGTCGCCAATCCCGGTGAAAGATCCGACTCGTGGGAAAACACCGGGATCTTAAGGGAAAAAGCGGCGGCACAGGGGGGAACACTTACGAAACCGCCTTTTGAAAAAAGCAGGGCAGGCTTTTCCGTTTTCAGAATCTTCCGGGCCTTGAAAAAACCAGATGCTATCATAAATACATCGGAAACATTTTTAAGCGAAAAATAACGCCTGAGTTTGCCTACCGGAATGTCAAAAAACTCAAGTCCGGCGTCTTCTACAATTGAACGATCCAGCCCCCTGTCCGCACCAAGCCAGAAAATCCTGCAGGGCAAAAGCTGTTTGAGGCGCGCGGCAACTGCCAGGCCGGGATAAATATGTCCGCCGGTTCCGCCGCCGGTAAAAGCCACAGAAATCATCATTTTAGGTTAAAGAAATTTTCATTTTTTCGCAATGCGCCCAGATCTTAACGGCGCTAATTTCCAAATATTTCCGCAAGAGATTCAGCCTGCGCGGGGGTAAATAAAGCGGCTATCCGCGGCGACTCCAAATCCATCGAACTAAACGTTACTTCTTCCGCGTCTGTCTGGATAATTGTAAAAAAAACCGCATCCCCCGCTTTATGGTAGCCAAATTCGTAATAAGGGAAGGCTTTGAAAGCGCCGGTAACAGGAAGGCTCCGCCATTCAGTTAAGCCGCGTATGCTGCCATAGGCACGCCGGGCTTTTGCTCCCGAAAGATTGAAATTTAGCTCTTCAAGATCTTTTTTAAAACTTTTAAAAGCCTCAAAAAACACTTCCCTTGCGGACTTATCCCAATATTGCAGGAATTTTATATATTGGAAAGGAATTTCCAAAGCCGCGGCGTTATCGCCTGGGTACCAATATACCGAAACCTGCACCGCTTCGTTTTTTCCGGCAGAAAAAAATGAATCATTGGTCTCTATGGTAATTTCACCCAGTAAAACCGGATTTCGGTCTTTAACCTCGCTTAGCCTTTCGGCGGAATCCGGAACTCCCGCACAGGAAAACAGAAGCAGACAGAAACAAAAGACAAGAAAGGGGTTTCCCATAAACCAATAGTATATAACTCACAGTGTTGAAAACAAGGGGCAAAATACTGTATAATGATCCTGTTTCAAAACTGAAGTT
>JAIRLQ010000183.1 GCA_031259345.1 Treponema sp. | reverse complement strand
GGATCGGGAACCGGGGGGTCAAGCGGCAGCGATGGATCGGGGTCTGGGGGATCGTCCGGCAGTGGAGGTTCATCCGGGAGTGGATCGGTATCTGGAGGCTCGTCCAGCGCTGGTTCTTCGACCGCCCCAGAGCTTCCTCCTCCAGACAATGAAAAGAATGTCCTCATGCCTTTTTTATCGGCCAGTACCTATACCTTGCCCGTCGAAGCGGCTACTGTCAGCCAGGAAGCAACAAAAGCAGCGATGGAGAATCTCTACCGGACTATGGCTTTTCTGGCGGCGGCCCGGATCATCGCAAACATGGATTCACTTACTTACAAGAAAGCTGAAGGCTATTGGCGGCTTATAAAAAATTTGGAGGAGAGCATTGACCGGGAAAATCCGGTGGTTTATGCCGCTGTGCAGGATGTATGTACCGCCTTGTCAAGGGAATTATCCGGGCGGGAATTAAGCGCGGAAATGATCCGCAATGTTACCGCCGCCGCTCCGCTTTTATACCTGGCTTATTATCTTGGATGTGATGAAGAAAAAATCAGAGAACTCAACAGTGTCGCTGATTCTTTGGTGGTTGAGGGAGAAGTGATCTATGTCTAGGATAATCGTTATGAACGCCACAGGGGGCACGGAACTCCTCTGGCGGCATATCAGAATCAAGAAATCCCTGAATGATATTTGCCACACCCTGGAACTGGAAATACCGGCGAGTGAGCGTACCAAAGCACACAAACACGATAAGATTGAAGTGCGTTACGAAAATAATCTTGTAAGGGATTCAGGCGGCAGGCGGCGGGTTACTACGGTAATGATTGACGAAATTACCGCTAGTGTTGATGTATCAAAACACAGCGTATTTGTTATCGGACGCAGCCCGGCGCGGGACATCATTGATTCTACCTGGACAGGCACACTTTTGAACATGACACTCTTTGAAGTTACCAAAAATATTGCTGATAAATTCGGAATCACTTGTACCAATATCCCTCCCGAAGAAGGAGATCGCACCAGGCAAGTAAATATTTTTTCATGGGAAAACGAAAGTCCCTGGACAAAACTTATTACCGAGGCTGACAGCCAGAGCTTTATCCTCACCAGCAACGAGGCAGGCGGTCTCTATATCTGGCAGCCCGAAGGGTCGGTACGGAAAGAAGGGTTCCACCTTACCGAAGGGCGGAATGTTAAAACAATTGAGTGGAAAGAAAACGGCGCGGAACAGTACCACGAGTACATTTTTTCCGGTGGCTTTAGCGAGGCAAGCATTATTGACAGTACCTGTAAAAACAACCGGGTGCTGACGGTAGATTTAACTTACCCGGAAATCGATCAGGCGAAGCTCAAGCGCCGGGCGGAAACAGAAATGCGTCGCAGGAGAGAGAATCGCATTACCGTTACCGTTTCAGGCTGGGGGTTGACGGATACGCAGATAAAAAATCTGGGGGCAACCAACGGGAGAGAAATTTTCTGGGTTCCGAATCTCCTAATCCCCGTTAGTATGCCTTCGCTGGGCCTTGACGCTAAACTGTTAATTGCCGAGGTCGAGCAGGAGGCAGATAAGGAAACCATGAGCAGTACGATAACCCTGGTAAACCGGGAGGCGTATTTATGATTGAACAACTACGGGAATTAAGCGCGAGGCTGCGTAACCTTTTTGTGATTGGCGAATTTCAAAAACGCTACGCTGACGGTGAGAAAAAGGATCAGATACAGGTAAAGACCCATAACAACAGAGTTGTCGAGAAAAAAGAAGCCTTCCCCTACGGGTTTTATGCCAAGGCAAAAAGCGGCAGATCCTTTATATTTTGCCAGGGCGGAAATCTGGACGGCTTTGAAATTTTTCCAGTACAGCCAAGCAATAATATAACCCTCCCTGAACTGGAAGAAGGGGATGTTGCCATTTATACGGGCGAAGGCGGATATACCGTTTACCGGGAAGCGGGGGATGTTGAAACATACGCCAAAGGTGACGGCAAGGTAACGGTCAATACTGAAAAAGGTGATGTTGAAATCAATGCCGGAGGGAGAGGCGGAATAAAAGCAAAAACGGAAGGCGGGAACCTTGAGATCAGTATTACCGGGAGCGGTAAGGCAAAAATTGTTTGTGAAAGCGGTAAATTCTTTTTGGGAAACAGCAGCATTGACAATTGCGCCCTGCTCATCGGACTTATAGACGAAATAAAAGCCATCGTTACAGCCGGTTCACCGGCATCACAAACGATAAATCCGGCTACGCAAACGAAACTCGAGGCTTATAAAATGAAGGTAAAACAACTCTATGCGGAGAGCGCGTAATGGCATTAGTACAAGCAACGTTAAAAAGCAATCTAACAACTCTCTTTTTGGCAATGAAAAACGCTCCAATGAGTGAAGCTGATTTCGCGGATCAGCTTGCGACCATAATTGATAACCATATTAAAACCCCTGCCGTCAATGTCAATCCGGGAATTCCGGTTGCCACGCCGGTTGGACCCGGCTCTACTTCCGGGCCGGGCACAGGGAGCTTGTCGTGAGTGTAAAGATAGAACAATGGGCCTCCATCGAGGAGCTTGTCAAAATGAGTATCGGCACGAACAGGGGAACATGGTTCGCTGATCCCGCCTTTGGCAGTGAACTCTGGCTTTTGAAAAAGGAAGGAAAGGTAGACGGCCAAACAGCGGGAAAACTGGAACGGATGATACGAGAATCTTTGCAATGGCTTATCAATGACGGCCTGGCCGCTGCGGTTGACTGTACGGCGGAACGGAACGGGAAAAACCGGATCGATTACCAGGTGACCGTCACCCGGCCAGGCGGTTCCCCGGTAATACTCAAGGAGGCGTGGAATGTCCTTTAGGCGGGATTCCCTGGCGGTGTTACTTGACCGCGTCTACGTCAATTATACCAGCCTTTTCCGGCCCTTCGACAAAACGCCCCGGCAAAATCTCCTCAAGGTATTCGCTTCGGTTGACGCGGGAATATACCACCAGCTTTTGGGAGACCTCGATTTTCTGGCAAAACAGATTTTTCCCGATACCGCCGAGGGAGAGTATTTACGGGAACACTGGTCAAATAAAACCGCCCCGCTCTACGCCATCGCCGCGTCCGGGGAAGTAACGGTAACGGGAAAAACCAACAAAGCAATTCCCTCCGGCGTGGTATTCGAGGCGGCATCAGGAGAACATTACTTTCTTGAAAAGTCTTACCAACTGGACGCGAATGGCCGGGCAATCATCACCGTAAAGGCGGAAAATCCTGGCCAGCAAGGGAACCTGGCTGCCGGGGAAAAGCTCTCCATTATCTCGGCGATCCCCGCTGGAATCGACTCGGAGGCTGTAGCCAGCGGAGCGGGTATCGTCGGAGGTTCCGATGCGGAAACCGATGAGGAATATCTGGCGCGGGTGCTGGCAACGCTCCGCAACCCGTCCCGGTACGGAAAACAAGGGGACTTCGCGTTATGGGCCAGGGACGCAAGCGCCGAAGTAAGCGCCGCCTGGGAATTCAAAAACTTCGGCGTTTTCGGCGCGGTGCTGGTGCAGGTTATTAACGGCAGCCAAATTGACGGCGTTCACCCGGTAGATAACCTCCCGGAAGTACGAAACTATATCAGCAATAATGCTCCACCTGTATTGTTTGAAGTACGAACTCCTGACATCAAACCTATTAATCCCGCCGCGTCCCTGCCGTCTCTTGAGGATTCCCAGTCGAACCGGGAACTGGCGGAAAACCGGATGAAGATGTTTATGCAATTAGTGGCCAAGCCAGGGGCGAAGGTAACGGCGGGGGCGCTGCGTCTGGCGGTTATTGACGGAGTAACAATTACAGATGCTACGGTGAAGCTGGGAGGCAGTACGGTCGGTATTTTTACAACCACTATCCTGGAGTACCCGTATATTGGGGCGGTAACATGGGAATAGTAGCTTCCAGGGCGCAATATGAAAGCGCCATAAAAAAACTTTTCCCCCAGGGCGGTTATTGGGATGAACAGTTTGCCGATCCCGAAAGCGATGTTTCGCTTTTTGTCAAAGCCAAGTTGGAGGAGCTAATCCGCTTCCGGGGCCGCATGAGTGCCCTGTATGATGAAAGCCGGATTGAAACTACCGATGAACTCATTGCCGATTGGGAACGGGTATTGCTGGAAAACGTAAACTACGGCAAAACTCTGACGGAGCGGCGGCTGCTCCTCAAATCGAAAGAAGACAACAGGCTCAACCGCGCCGAACTGGAAAAGATAGCGGGGATGTACGGGCTGTTTA
>JAIRLQ010000178.1 GCA_031259345.1 Treponema sp. | reverse complement strand
GATAACTTCCTTAGTGCGGCATTTGCGAAGGGGCTGTCCGAAAAGTTTGAAAAACTTGTTCGGCCTTTAGTCCGGGGACAGCTTAGTGCGGCATTTGCGAAGGTTTCGCAGAAACCACGTTTCTACGAAACGGGAGCAAATGCGAGGGCTGTCCAGGAAGTAACCGACTTTCCGGACAGCCCCAGATAACCAACCGGGTTATTGAACAAGTCCAATATAAGGAGCTCAAAATGTCTCAACACCAATTTCAGACAGAGGTGAGTCAGCTTCTTCACCTCATTATCCATTCTCTCTATTCAAACAGGGAGATTTTCCTGCGGGAACTGGTCTCCAACGCTTCTGACGCCCTGGATAAACTCAAGTATCTTACGGTTGCCGACGATGCCTACAAATCCATCTCTTTCGATCCCCGGATCGATATTTCTTTCCAAAAAGGAGAGGATGACAAGAATTCCACCCTTACCGTAGAAGATAACGGTATCGGCATGAACGAAGCCGACCTGGTAGAAAGCCTGGGCACCATCGCCCGCTCGGGTACCAGGGCGTTCCTGGAAAAGCTTTCCGCGGACGCCAAAAAAGACTCGAACCTTATCGGCCAATTCGGCGTGGGCTTTTATTCGGCCTTTATGGTTTCCGCCAAAATCGAGGTTATAAGCCGCAAGGCCGGCGAGGAAAAAGCCTGGAAGTGGAGTTCCGAGGGGAAAGACAGTTACGAAATCGAAGAAACCCGGCGCGACAGCCAGGGTACTACGGTCATTCTCCACCTTAGCGAAGAAGGCGCGGAGTACGCCAACCGCTGGAGTATCGAAGACATCATCAAGCGCTATTCCAACCATGTAGCCTTCCCCATCTATCTTACCTACGACGAAAAAGAACCTGACGACAAAGGGAAGGAAAAATCCCGCAAACAAAAAACCGAAAAAATCAATTCCGGGGCCGCCATTTGGCGCAGGGCAAAATCGGAATTAAAAGAAGAAGACTATGTCGAATTTTACAAAAGCCTGAGCTACGAAACCGATGGCCCGCTTTTCTACATCCATACCAAGGCGGAGGGATCCCTTGAGTACAGCACGCTTTTTTATGTGCCCCAAAAGGCTCCTTTCGACATGTACCGCGCAGACTACAAGCCCGGGGTTAAACTTTACGTCAAGCGGGTATTCATCACCGATGATGACAAAGAGCTTATGCCCACTTGGCTGCGTTTTGTGCGGGGCGTCATTGACAGCGAAGACCTGCCCCTTAATGTAAGCCGCGAAATTCTGCAGCAAAACAAAATCCTCTTAAATATCAAAAACGCCTCGGTTAAAAAATTGCTTGGGGAGTTTAAAAATTTGGCGGCCTGTGCCGCGGGTGGTAACGAGGAAGCAAAGAAAAAATGGGAAACTTTTGTCGACCAATTTAACCGCCCCCTTAAAGAAGGTCTTTACCAGGACTATGCCAACCGCGAGGCCATTCAAGAGCTTGTACGCTTTAAAACCACCGCCGGAGACGGCTGGACTTCTTTTGCGGAGTACGTTGCCCGCATGAAGTCGGATCAAAAATATATCTACTATATTACGGGGGGCGACGAAAAGACCCTCAAGGCTTCGCCTCTTCTGGAGGCTTACAAGGCCAGGGACATCGAAGTCCTGGTAATGGATGATGAAATCGACGATATAGTGATCCCAAGCCTCCACAGCTACCGGGTGGAAGTTCCCGCCGCGGACGGCAAAACCGAATACAAGGACTACGAGCTAAAAGCCGTCAACCGCGCCGGGGCCGATGAGGAACTGGGCGAAAAAAAAGACAAGGCTGCCGAAAAGGAAGCCAAGCCTGTTATCGAAAAGATAAAAAAGGCCCTGGGCGACCGTGTTAAAGATGTAAAGCTTTCACGCCGCCTTCACGACTCGCCTTCGTGCATCGTAGCCGACGAGAACGATCCCACTATTCAAATGGCCCAAATGATGAAGGCTATGGGGGGCATGGAGATGCCGGACATAAAACCCATCCTGGAAATAAACGGCGACCACCCCATCGTGGCGGCCCTTAAAGGCATCGACGATGAAGAACGCATTGCCGATACCGCCGGGGTGCTCCTTGACCAGGCCCTGCTTGTGGAAGGCATTAAGCTTAAAGACCCGGCGGACTTTGTTAAAAGGATGAACAGGCTTTTGGCGAAGTAAGATGGGCTTTGACTACCAATGAAAAAACAGCGAAGCTTTGTCTTTAAATGCGGCGCCTGCGGCCACGAGGAACCGAAATGGCTGGGCCGCTGTCCCGAATGCGGAGAATGGAATACCCTGGAAGAAACGGCTGTTACAGGCCGGGGCAAAGCCGGGCCACAGGGAAAAGCGGGCAATTCCGCCATCCCCCAGTCTTTTCCCCTTTCGTCGGTTGATCCCCTGGAAGGAAGCCGTATCTCAAGCGGCGTAAGCGAGCTTGACCGGGTCCTGGGCGGCGGCATTATGAAAAAGTCAGCCATCCTTTTGGGCGGCGAGCCGGGCATAGGCAAGTCTACGCTGCTGCTCCAGGCGGCGGCGGCGGCACATGTTAAAGGCCGAATCCTTTATGTCTCCGGGGAAGAATCCGCCGGGCAGGTCCGCATGCGGGCCGACCGGCTGGGCATAGCAAAAGACGCTTCTTCCCGCATAGAAATCTTTTGCTCAGGAAATCTGGAATCAATCCTGACCATCCTTGAAGCGTCAAAACCCGCTCTTGTAATGATAGATTCGGCTCAGACTCTTTTCAGTTCCGAAACAGGGCTCCTCCCCGGCACGGTAAACCAGATGAAATACTGTGTGTGGGAACTTATTTCTTATGTTAAAGAACGCGACTGCGCCCTGTTTTTTACCGCCCATGTTACCAAAGACGGCGTTATTTCGGGGCCCAAATCTCTGGAGCACATGGTGGACACGGTATTGTATTTTGAAAATGCCGTCCCCGCTTCGGGCAACGAAGACTGCCGTTTCCTTCGGGCTACAAAAAACCGTTTTGGCTCGGTGGACGAAATCGGCATTTTTACCATGGGCGAAAAAGGCCTTTCCCTGGTGGAAGATCCCTCCCTGCTTTTCCTGGTCAGGCGGGACGGGGAACTGCCGCCGGGGGTGGCGACTGCCGCGGTGCTGGAAGGCTCAAGGCCGCTCCTGGTAGAGATTCAGGCCCTTACCGTCCCCGCAAAAGGCTCCATAAGCAGAGTCTTTTCCGACCGCATTGACAGCGCAAGAGTATCCCGTGTGGCGGCCTCTATCGAAAAACATCTGGGCATGCGCCTTTCGGATCAGGACATTTACATTAATGTTGCCGGAGGAATCCGCATTGCGGAAACCGGGGCGGATCTTGCTCTGGCGTGCGCCATTTATTCGGCAAGGACAAATATGCCCCTGCCGGCAAAAACCGCCATGGCCGGGGAACTTTCTTTAGCCGGCGAAATAAAGTCTTTAAGGCGCCTAAACAGCCGGATAAAGGCAGCCGCAAATTTGGGCTTCACTTCCTTTTTGTTCCCTGCCCCCGGGAATTCCTCCGATTTGGAGCTTCCGGTTCAGGATACCGGGGCGGCGGCCTATACCCCGGTAAAAAACATAAAAGATGCCATTAAGTCAATCTTTTCTTAAATCCCCCGCTCCGCCCCAATGCGGACGGGCATGAACCCGCCCGCGGACAAAAAAATACCAACAAAATTATCCAAATTATTTAAATTCTACTTGACGGCTTGTATAAACTGGGATAATGTTTAAACGTAGGATTTAGTTTTTGAGTATGGTTTTTATGGGCGCTTCCTCCAAAGGAAGGCCGGGTTTTCAATGTTTAGGGATTCCGCTTCGCTTGTCTGATTGTTTGTCTCAATCCTTAGATTTATTTTTTTGCATCCTCTTTCTCTCCCGGATTCCGGGGTAAGTGGAGTCGCCCATGTTAATGGGCGTGAATAAATTGGACTTTGGTCCACATACCCGCCAAGGACGGGTAAAGGAATTTTCTCAATGGCTAAGAAATTGTATGTCGGTAACCTTCCTTATTCCACCACCGAAGACAACCTTCGCAATCATTTTGCCGATTACGGCAATGTTGTCTCTGCGAAAATCATTTTTAACCGCGAGACCGGCGATTCAAAAGGGTTCGGGTTTATCGAAATGAGCAACGATGAAGAAGCTACGGCGGCAATCGCCGGGACCAACGGCAGGGAATTTGAGGGCCGCCAGCTTAGGGTAAACGAAGCTATGGACAAACCCCGCCGCGATCACCCTTCAGGCGGCGGTTATGGCAATAACTGGTAAACATTTACTAAAGTAGCACAGATTAATTCAATCGG
>JAIRLQ010000143.1 GCA_031259345.1 Treponema sp. | reverse complement strand
CAAGCTGAAAACCGAGGGGATGGATGATATATTTGTCCTGACCTTTAGCTCCTCCGCCCAGGTCAGCGGCAAGGCGGCGCCGGAAACCTATACCGCGTCATACCAACAGGGCACAGGCCAGGCGGTTTCCCTCAAACAGGTAAACAGCGACCATGTTGAGCGGGATCTGGTCCCGGAGCGGCTGAGGGAGGCGGACTACTTTGCCCTTTTGGAGGGCATCAGCCGCTGGGACTACAAGGGGGATAAACTGGAGCTTTATTCCACAGGCCCCGATGGACAGGAAGTGGTTTTAACCTTTGTCCTTGATTGATGGGCTTGTTCCACAATTCAGGCCCGACGCTTGGATCAGGGCGGATCTTGCCTGTAAAACAGATTTGTCAGACGGCGTGGAGGCAGGGTTTGGCGGGGAAGAGGGCGGAATCGACCCTTTAGCCAGGAGCGGGGGCCGAAAGAGTGGGGGAAACGGCGGGAAAACGGGGCCCGCTTCCCCGTTTCCGTTTCCGGGGTCTGACCCCGTTCCCAAGCCCGCTTGCTACGGCTGCTTCCACAGCCGCCTCCGTTCCCTCAGGCGGCGCCCCCTCTAAAATCCGCGACCAGTATCGGTCCCCCCAAAGGTGCCCGATCCACCCCATCAGTCGGTTGTATCGCTGGGCAAAGGTCTGTTTGATCCACTTCATAATAGCCGGAAGCTCCATCCCGTCTTCGGGCTTGATATAGAAAGTGAGCCAATCATCCTCAAGGCGCAGGGCGCACACCGTGAATACGAACTGGAGTTCCGTCTCTTGGAACACCTGACCAAAGAGCGCCAAGGCCCTGGAATGGCGGAACAGCGGCTGCCGATTGTTGATTTGGGTGCGGATCTCATACCACACCCCTTGTTTTAGAATCCGTAATGGCCTCATAAAGGTAGTAGGGTGTCAACCTGTCATTTTACTTTAGTTGGAGTGACAAAAATCAGTAAAAAAACGCGGAACAGGGGTGGGGCAGGCCGGGACCTTGGCCCGGACGCAGGGGGAGACTTCCTCTCCTTTTTAAGGTATTATTAAACGCGTTTATAGCACATTCTTTATAAAGAGGTTCAAGCGGATGTCGGTTGAGCAGGTGCGTGAGTATTTAAAGCGTTGGAACCGGGACAAGGACCTTGTTGAGATGGATGCTTCCACAGCTACGGTTGTGGAGGCGGCCAACGCTCTCAAGGTTATCCCCGCCCGAATCGCCAAGAGCATTTCCCTCAAGCAGGGCGATGTTGCCGTGGTGATCGTGGTTGCCGGGGATATGAAGCTGGATAACCGCAAATACAAAGATCGGTTCGGCATAAAGGCCAGGATGCTCAACCCCGAGGAGGCGTTAAAGCTCACCGGCCATGCCATTGGAGGGGTCTGTCCCTTCGCTCTCCCCGAGGGGGTCGCCGTTTACCTGGACGCTTCCATGAAGCGGTTCGACACGGTGTTCCCCGCGTGTGGGAGCAGCAATTCCCTCATTGAACTTACCCTGGACGAGCTCAACGAATATTCCCACAACAAGGAATGGGTGGATGTCTGCAAGCCTATTAGCGAGGACTAATGTTTCACGTAAAACATTTCCCCCGATGCCGGGGGTTCTCTCATACCGGAGAGCTTATGTATGGATAGTAGCGCCACCAAAACTAAGAGCAGGCAGTTTGCGGTAAAAATAACGCAAATTTACAAAAACCTTGCAAACAACAAAAAAGAATACGTCATGTCCGAACAACTCCTGCGCTCCGGAACCGGCATTGGGGCGGATCTGGCGGCATCCGAATGTGCGGCCACGAAGAACGACTTTGTGGCAAAGGTCCAGGAAGCTCTGCAAAAATGCGCGGAAACCCGGTATTGGCTGGAAATTCTCAGTGAGGCCGATTTGATAACAGAATTTGAGTTTAAAAACAGCGCTCAAGACTGTGACGAACTGCGGAAAATCCTGGCCTATACCATAAAGGTCCTAAAAACACCCCCCGCCGCAACCGCTTCCCGTGCCGCTGCTACGCCGGTGTCGCCCACAAAAAATGTTTCACGTGAAACATAACGCGGAATCAAAGCAGCCTTCCAGACTGATCTTGTCGCCGTATTTGTTCAAAAGGCCCGCCACATCGTTGGATGCCTGCACCGCGTTCCAGGCAGCAACGCCAGTCTCAATAGAGTCCTCAATGCAGAGTTCCGCATGACCGCAGGTGTGCTGAATCGGGATCATTCCCAGATTTTTTATCGCATCGTTAAGCCGCTTGTGGTGGGGCTTTATCAGCAGGCGATAAACTTGGCATAGTATCCTCCTGTATTTTTGTCTGCCGGTCCAAACTTAAAACATTTCTTTGCTCATGCGGTCAATTTCTTCGGAGGTTTTTTCATAGACCCCCGGATAGGTACTGAATGACAAGCCGTGGGTAAGGCAGGGTATAAAATACAGCTTGCCGTTAGTTTTACAGGCCCGCTCCACTTCTTTCCTGACAAGCTCCGGCGTCCAGTCTTCCCTGTCTATCACGCCGTTGTCGAGATCGCCCATAAAGGAGATTTTGCCGCCGTATTTTTTTACCAGCGCCGGCACGTCGTTGGTGGTGACACAGCCCTGGAAAACATCGATGCCCATTTCTATCATGGCCGGAACCAGGTTTGCCGCATAGGAATCGCAGTGATGCACAATGATTTCTACCCCATGCTGTTTATAGTAGCCATAGATTTTTTGGTAAGGCTCAAGAAAAAATTCTTCAAACATATCGGGGGACAGAAAAGAAGAGGTATGGGAACCCCAGTCGTCATGGTGGAAAATAGCGTCCACTTTCAGGTGAGAGCAAATATCCGCCGCGTAGCGAAGCTCATAATCGGTGAGGTACGCGATAAGATCTTTTGTAGCTTCGGGTTCTTCGTAGAAATTTTCCAGGCATTGAATCATGCCCTGAAGGTGATGGCACTGCTCGAACAGGCCGGGCGCCACAAAGGCCGTCGCAAATGTCTCTTTGCGGTCCACAGCCTCCGCCGCCTTGATCGCGTCCTCCCATTCGGACTCGGGAAAGTCCAGAAATTGATGAAAAAGCAACAAATTTTCGTCCATGATTCAGAACAGGGGAGCGCTTCCGGCGCTTCGTGTCAGCTTGCCAAAACAGAGGCCGTGGGGCCGGGCTATTCCATAAAAAAAGCGGAACCCCCCGGGTTCCGCTCTGACGTGCGTTGATGTGCTTAGATGCCCCAGACATCCATAATTTTATCGGCGGTGGCCTTCAGGATGGTCTCGTTAATATAGGAAGGATCGTTGATCTTGCTTTTCATCTCCTGGATACGCTCCGCCCGAACATCGGCGGCGGCTAAAATGAGTCCCTTGGCCTGATGTAA
>JAIRLQ010000086.1 GCA_031259345.1 Treponema sp. | reverse complement strand
AGAACTCCCAATAACACCAGGGCGATTAACCCGAATTTTTATTTCATACATTACCCCTTCATTACTCCTTCATAGTGGTTTTTGATTACCGGCATCCATAATACAGAAGCGATAATCCACTATTATTATCCGGGTATATTCAGCGCGCAATGATAAAAATTGACTTGTATATTGACTTTTTTTGTGGTTTCAAGGACAATTAAAGCATGAAACAGGAAGCGCTTGCCATCCTGGAGGAACTTGGGCGCTATAACGACAAGGAGCTTTTTTTTAGGCGCTGCTATGAACTGCGTAATGACCGGACGGCACTCAAGGTTCACCTCAAGTCCATCAGCAGGGCGTGCCTGAGAAATTGGAAATATGACATCGAGAGCATAGTGCTTCCGGTTAAAGCCAACGGCATGAACCAGCTTTTCCCGGCATCGGACAGATCCTCCATAAAGACTCGAAAACTGCTCTTTCCCAAACGCTTCCTCGACCGGAACGTCTTTCTTAGAAAACACGACCGTTACAACCCGGTTTTTGTCCATTGCCATGAATTTTTCGAAATCTTTTACTGCCTTTCAGGCGGTTGTGTCAGTACCATAGGCGGAGAACGCATCAGCTTTCATGAAGGCAGCCTCTGTTTTATACCGCCGTTGACCTATCATACCATGGAGGTATTTGATGACAGTATTGTTATCACCGTTGTTATTCGCAAAAGCAACTTTGATGTATTTGGATTCGACCTGCTTACCGCGGATAACCTGCTTGGCCGTTTTTTTACTGAAGGGCTTTACTCCGCCAAATCAGGTCAGTGCATTATTATTGCTACCGACAAGGACAATGAATTACGTGATATGATCTTTGATATGCTTGTTGAACAAAAGACAGACGATCCCTTTACAAGTCGCATTATGGAGAATCAAATTAAGATTTTTCTCTTTCTTGCCCTGCGGCGCTATGGCGACAAGGCCGCTGTTGAGATAAACGGACAGAGCGCGGTAAAAAACAAGCACATGGATATGATTATGTATATCAATGAAAACTTCAGAACGTTGTCGCTGGTGAGACTTGCCCGGCATTTTAATCTTGAAACGTCCTATTGTTCACGGCTCATCAAGGCCGTCACGGGAAAAACATATAAAGAAATAGTCCGCGATAATCAAATGCGTTTTGCGAAACATCTGCTGCAAAACTCCGATATGCGAATTTATGAAATCAGCTATTCTTTGGGCTTTGGGAGTCAGGAGAATTTTATCAGGACTTTCAAAAAGACCTGCGGCAAGAGTCCCACCGCGTACCGGCAGCAATACCGGCATAACTAACTACACTCGGTAATCCCCGGCTTTCCTAGGACAGCCGGACACAACGGTGAGGCGGTTTCAAAATTTGAGGTTTTGGAACAGCCCCATATAACAAAAAATTATAAATTTTTTATCTCCTGTTAATGGCATTTCCCTTACAAACCTTTTATTTTCAGGTAAGGCGGTTCCAAAATATCAGTTTTTGAACCGCCTCGTATGAAAAGAAATAAGGGAACCTCTAAAAACTTCAGTTTTTAGAGGCGTTCTTACCCCATAATAGCGTTGTTCGGAAAGTTTTCCGGGAGGCAATCTTGAAGAAATTTATCCTGTTACTCATTGTGGCGGCCCTTGCGGCGGGATTCATTTTTATTCCCCAAAGACTGGCGAGCGATAACGCGGCCGCGCCGGGGATGGGGCCGGGCATGGGCAGGCCGGGAGGCCCGGGAAACCAGGACCAAAATACGGTCTTCGCGGTCCGCACGGCAATGGCGGAACGACGGACCCTCCAGGCTTACATCGAGGTAAACGGTAACATCGTCAGCGAGGAACAGGTCGCGGTGGTGCCCGACGCCGCAGGCAAATTGGTTTCCATGAAGGTCAACCTTGGTTCCCTGGTACAACAGGGCGCGTTGGTGGCGGAGGTCGATCCCTCCCGTCCGGGCACGGCATATTCGTTAAGCCCCGTCTATGCGCCGATTTCGGGAACCGTGGTCTCCCATCCCCTCACCATAGGATCGACGGTTTCTACCGGCGTTACCCTGTTGACCCTGGCGGCGGCGGGTTCCGTAGAAATTGAGGCCGCCATTCCCGAACGGGAGGTCGGGCAGCTTCGTACCGGGCTCCGGGCGGAGGTGTTTCTGGAGGCTTTTCCCGGAGAGGTTTTTGCCGCGGAAGTGATCCGCCTTTCCCCGGTACTGGATCCGGTTTCCCGGACAAAGCAAATTGTCCTCGCGTTTATCCGGGAAGATTCCCGGATAAATCCGGGAATGTTCGCGCGGATTAAACTCAATACCCGGACGTATCATGAGGTTATATCTGTCCCCGAGGAGGCAATCGTTGAAAGCCGGGGAGTTACGGTAGTGTATGTGGTGTCAGAGGAAGTGGAGCGGGTAAGCGTGAGGGAGATAGCCGCCGGGGTAAGCGTTGATGGGGAAGTGGAGATAAAAAGCGGCCTTGATCCCGGGGAAGCGGTGGTGGTTCAGGGTCAGCAATTTCTTACCGACGGCGCCGCGATACGGGTAATCGGAAATAAGTGATGCCATAAAAGGAGATTACGCGATGAGTGTTGCTCAGCATGTGGTCAAGAGGCCGGTTTTGGGTATTGTGGTATTCGGCCTTATCGCCATCGTCGCCCTGTACCTTGTTTCCGGTATTGCCATTGATATGTTCCCCGAAACAAATATGCCCATGCTGGTGGTTACAACCTCCTACAGCGGCGCGGGGCCTGAAACGGTTGAAAAATCAATAACCAGGGTTCTGGAAGCGCAGCTTGTGAACTTGAGCGGGTTAACCGAAATGACCTCCACTTCCAGCGAAGGGTCCAGCATGATAATGCTTGAATTTAATTACGGCGTCAATCTTGACGCCAAGACCAACGATATCCGGGATCGGCTTGACCGGGTCCGGCGCCGGCTTCCCGATGAGGCGGAGGCTTCCATCATGCAGTTTGATCCCAACTCCATGCCCATACTCCGCATCGCGGTCAAGGGAAACCGGACCCAAAACGACCTGCGGGCCATCGCGGTGAATACCATTCAGGATCGGCTTGAACAGGTTGACGGCGTGGCTTCGACCGATGTGATGGGGGGCACCGAAGAGTTGGTCCAGGTAGCAATAGCGCAAAACCGCCTTGAGGCCTACGGCCTTACCATCACCGGTATCGCCGGAACCCTGGCCTCGCAGAACGTTGAGTTGGGGGCCGGTTCTATCGTTGAGGGTTCCAAGAATTACAGCGTCAGAACCACCGGCGAGTATAAGGCCCTG
>JAIRLQ010000069.1 GCA_031259345.1 Treponema sp. | reverse complement strand
CTACGATATATACGGGAAGCTCTGAAAAGAGAATTCCCAAAACATCCCTATAATCATAGTAGCCCAGGGGGGCTAAAGAACGCAAGAGGCCATTCCGGGCAGCAATTCTCAGTTTAGACAAGTAAAGCAGAAAAGGCGCCTGATAATGTTCCGGGGGTCCTGACGGGAAGAAACATAGAGGCTCCCCCGGAGGGTCCCCCTCTATGTTTCCTCCCGCCACCCCGCCCAGCTTCTTTTAGGCGCCTTTTCTGCTTCCTCGAAATACGGAGTATTGCTGCTAAAAAAGGGTAAAAATGGTCAAATTGCTCAAGCAGGGTTATCGGATACTCTTATGAGGTAAAGCAATTTGACCATTTTCAGATTGAACCAATAACTGTTTCTAAACTGAGAATTGCTGATTCCGGGTAATATAAATTGCCCGGGGGAGCAATTTTATGTATATTAGTAATGGGTCTTTCAAAATATGACATTTGAGCTTGTTCCAAAACCCGGTTGGTATTGGAACAGCCTCATTTTGAAAAACTTCATCTATGAGTATGGTTTTTAGGTATGAGTAGCAAATTTTCTTTTTTATCCCTTGTTTTTTGTATGACGGTTCTTTTCCTGGTATGTATGGCAGGCTGCGGTAAAACGATATTTTCCGGTTCCGGGCCGGAAAATAATCCGGCGGAGCATCCTCAAAATCCGGTTCCCCCGGTTCCGGTTCTCCCGGATCCCGGCCCTTCGAATCCCACCTGGTATGTTTCTTCAAGCGGTAATGATTCCGGCGCCGGGTCGGATCCCTCAAAGCCCATGGCATCGGTCCGGGCCGCTTTAGCCCGCATAAAATCCGTTTACAAGAGCGGGAAATGGCCGGCCGGCAAAAGCGCCGTTATCGTGATCCGCGGGACCCTTACCGGTTCCGGCTCCTTCGGTTCTAACCAGGCCATGATCGATATCTCCGGGGCCGGCAACTATCCGCCTATTATCCTGGAGGGAGATCCCGTCACCGGCGGGGTTTTAAACGCAAACAGAAACAAAGACAACCAGGGCCGGGTCCTGTATATCGCAAACAACCAGGTTGCCCTGGGCAACAACCTGATCCTCACCGGGGGATATACATTATGGGGCGGCGCAGTATGCGTGGGTACCCCCGGTTCACCCTCCGAGGGAGAATTCATTATGGCCGGAGGAGAAATCAGCGGTAATACCGCCGGGCTGGGGGGCGCCGTTTTGATGTATAAGGGCAGCATGACTATGTCCGGGGGTATAATAAAAAATAATACCAATACTGATTATAGCAAGGTCATGGGTTCCGGGGGAGGCATTTATTTGGCTGAGTACACATCCCTTACCATGTCCGGGGGAACCATCCGGGATAACGGCGGGGCTAAAACAGACAACGGCGGCGGCGTAAAGGTAGAGGGGACGGCCCAATTCACCATGACCGGCGGAGAAATCCTCAATAATACCTCAAACATCCACGGAGGCGGGGTGCATGTAGCAGCCTACGGTACGTTTACCCTTTCCAGCGGAATCATCAGCGGCAACAAGACCGGCACATCCGGCGGAGGCATTTATCTATCCCCCTATGGCGTGGCATTCACCCAATCGGGCGGAACCATCAGCGGAAATACGCCGGATGAAAAAATATTATCCGGAAACTGAAGTTTCCGCGCCGCACCGCTGAAGACACCGCCAAGGCGGAGCATTTTGCAGGACCGGTGAGGCCGCCCTCCGGCTTGTCTCACCGGTCCTTTTTTTTAGGATTATTCTTCCCGCATCATAGGAGTTATAACTCAACTTTGAATCTCGACACCTCTTTTACCAGGACATCAATATTCTCCCTGTTCTCGCCGCTGATAGTATTCACCCGGTTTATCGCCACGTTGATCTGATCCGCCCCGGTGGACATCTCGCTCATCCCGTTGCTTATCTCCTGGGTTACCAGTTCCAGATTTTTACTCCCCTCTATTACCTGCCGGCTCCCCGCAAGCATCTCCTCGGAACCCTGCTTGACCATGTGGGTTACTTCGTTCAATTGTCCGATAGCCTCCAGAATCTGTTTGCTCCCCGCATTCTGTTCCTCCATGGCGTTCCGGATATTTTCTTCCTGCTCCGACACGGTCCTAACCCCGTTGTCTATGGCCTCAAACTTGTTGAGGACGCTCTCGGTGGATTTGGTTATCTTATCAATGGAATCTTTTATCTTTTTGAGGACCATGGAAATAGTCTTGGACTGTTCCCCGGAATTTTCCGCCAGTTTCCGGATCTCGTCGGCCACCACCGCAAATCCTTTTCCCGCTTCCCCCGCATGGGCCGCCTCAATCGCCGCATTCATGGATAAGAGGTTGGTCTGACTGGCGATATTTTCCATCACCGCGTTGATCTCCAAAAGCCCCTCGGACTCCCGGGCGATCCCCTGAATATCTGCGGACACCTCCGCCAGCCCTGAACGCCCTATCTCGGAGGCATTCATCAATTCTTCGACATTCGCGGCGTTTTTAACCAGGGTTTGGGTAACCGAATGGATATTGGCCAGCATTTCCTCAATGGCCGAAGAGGACTTATCCACACTGTCGCTCTGGTGATCCACCTGCCCCTTGAGTTTGTTGATATTGCCGGTGATCTGCTCCATGGTTATGTTAGTTTCCGTAACGTTAGCAGATTGGTTCATAACCCGGCCCTTGATACTTTGTATCGTCGCGGTGATCTCGTTGATCGCCGCGGCAGTTTCGGTCATGTTGCCGGCAAGCTCACTTCCAATATCGAAAAGGGCCGCCGCCTGTTTCTTGATGGTTACCACCAGGTTCTTGATCTTCTCCAGGGTCGCATTAAAGTACCGGGCCAAGTCGCCGATCTCGTCTTCCGAATTAATAGCAACCGTTTTGGTAAGATCCCCTTCGCCTTCGGATATATCTTTAAGGGTAAGGGCCACCTTGAGGATAGGCTTGACAATATTCCCGGAAACAAAGAAGATGATGAGCGCCGCGATAAGCGCCGCCCCTATTCCAAGGATGATGGTAAAGAGGGTCAAGGCCTGAACATCCTCAAGGATGATCTCCTTTTCCGTACCCAGCATCAGGGACCATTTTGCGCCGGTTTCGCCGATAGTAAAGGGATAGAGGATAAGTTCCAATTGTTTCTTGAGAATATTTGAATATACCGAAAGTCTTAGTTCTTCTCCGTTCAGTACCGCATTCTGGGCCGTGTTTATATCCTTACCGTACAAGGTGTCTTGGGCTTCCCTGAGGGGTTTGCCGATATGCCCGGTAGAATAACTGGCAATAACCGTACTGTTGTTGGAATAAATCGTCATGGCGGAAATGTCTCTTAAGAGCGAATTATTGATGATATTATCCACCACCGGCTGGGTATAGGCCATATCGATATTTACCCCTACCCGGCCTACCACTTCGTTGGTCTTGCGGTGAATAACCGGCACGGTGAGTTTTACGGTATAGGTATCTTTGCCGTCCACGGCCTGGGCAACGGGATCGTAGATAACCTCTTTCCGGGCGTTGGGCCCCATAATGTTGGCCATGACCGTCTCCACGTCATTATAGGTCAGATGTTCGATTTTCCCGGACCGCCGGGTATACCAGTTGGCCCACTGGCCGGTTTTGGTACTGCCGGGAAGTCCCGCAAAAGAGGCGTCCATCCCGAGATCTATGGTACCGGGTTTAAAGACCACAAAAATACCGATAAGCCGTTCCTCCGATAGTAAGATCGATTCCATAAATTGATCAAACCGGTTGCGCTGTCTGCCCACATCGGTTTTATCAAAATCGGCCAGGGCCTCGGCCAGGATATGGACGGTACGCAGATTGGCCTCATAAGCCATCTGAATGATCCGGGCCTGTTCTGCGGCCAGCCGTTCCTGGCTTGTCTGTGCGGTATGCATCTGTATGGAAGATGCACGCTTCAACAAAATAGTGGATATGGCCACGACGGTCGTGGCCAAGACCAAAATGACAATGATACACAAACGATATCTTAATTTCATAAACGTTCCTCATGTGAATAAATATGGATGATGTTTTTCAAAATCACAGGCTTGTGGGATTTTTGGACTATAGTTCCGGCTATCGGGATATGAAAACACAACAATACAATGAATATTATCAACAATCTAAGCGCAATTTAGTAGCAGAATATACTATCAGACAAATAAATATTACAATGAATCGGAAAAACAACCTATAGGGATTTAACAGCAATTCCGAATTTGAAAGAAAAAATGGCCTGGACAGAACATCTGAGAGCGGCCACGCTTGCCCCTTCGGGGCTTCGGTCAAGTGTCCGCCCTCAGATAACCCGTCCAGGCCTTCGTATCTTC
>JAIRLQ010000565.1 GCA_031259345.1 Treponema sp. | reverse complement strand
CATAGCGGCTTCCGATGCCGCGGCGGCGGCGGCAGCTTCCGCGCTCAAGGCTATGGACAATGGCGGCGTTCCCCTGGAGGATTTGTCTTCGGCGGGCGGCTTGTCTTCCCCTGCCGCGGCGCCTGAAGCGGCAGCGCCTGCGGCGTCCCAGGGCGGAAAAGCCCCTGGGGAAAGCCCTGTTTCCCCAGGCGCCAAGCCTGCCTGGGTGGATAACCCCGTGGCGGTTTATCCCCGGCAGCGCTATGTGGCGGCAGTCGGCTTTGGCGGCAGCCGGCAGGAAGCGGAACGGAGCGCCCTGGGCAATCTGGTAAGCGTCTTTGGCCAGAGCGTTCAGGCGGAATTAAAAACCGTGTCATCCTATTCCGAAGCGGTGCGCTCCGGGGCCATTCAGGTAACGGAAGACAATTCAATTCATGACGCGGTAACTACTTCGGCCTGGATGGATACCCTGGTAGGCGCCGAAATTGCCGAAACCTGGCATGACGGCAAAAGCAGTTATTACGCCGCGGCGGTAATGGAAAAGCAAAAAACCGCGGTGCTTTACGGAGATTTTATTTCATCCAACCAGCGTATTATAGAAGACCTTATTAACGTAAAAGATGAGGATAAAAACACCCTTTCGGGTTATTCCCGCTGTCTTCTTGCCGCTACCATTGCCGATGTCAACCGCGTATATGCCAATGTCTTAACCTATGTCGGCAATACAACATCAATAAAGCCTTCGGAAATGAAGAAAGGCGACGAGTACCGGCTAGAGGCCGCGGAAATTGCCCGGAACATTCCCATAAACGTCAGCGTCCGGAACGACAGATCCGACCGTGTCAAAAATGCCTTTTCCAGGGCTTTAAGTTCCCTGGGCTTCCGTTCCGGCGGCTCATCTTCCCGGTATACCCTCGAAGGCAGGCTTGTCCTGGAAAAGGCGGAGCTTCCCAATCAGCGGAATGTGTTTGTACGCTACTATGTTGACGCCGAACTAAAAGACAACGCGGAAAGCGGCGCTGTGCTTTTGCCCTATAACGTTAATGGCAGGGAAGGCCACCTGAATCAAAGCGAGGCGGAAGAGCGCGCCTTGAGGGCGGCGGAAAAAAATATCGAAAACAGCTTTGGCGCTTTGCTGCAGGATTATCTGTCTACTTTGCTGCCAAGCCGGTAATTGGGTAAAATAATGGCTCAAATAAAGAAAAAAAATATTCCCCAAAACGAAGAGTTTTTTGGTACCCGGCCGGAATGGGTGCGGGAGCTGGCAAAAAAGTACCTTGCCAATACCGCAAATCTTTACATACTCCACGGTAATATTCGGGACTATCTGCCCCACGAGGAAAACGCCGGTGAGTTTGTTTTTGACCTGATCCAACGCTATGTTTCCGATGTGATATTCGACAGCAAGCATATTATTGCCTTTTATGATCGTTCTATAGGGGTTGATTTTTGGAACGCCGAAATGCGTGAGGATTACAAAAAAACCCTTAAAGCAAAATATCCCAATGTTGATCCCGAAGATTTTATCTCCACCGACCCGGAAGCAAGTTTTTATTACCTTGAAAAATATTTTCTTATGAAGATCCCCAGGGACAGGTCGCCGTGCCGCATGGTACTCATTATTGACTACGCGGAAACCGTCATCCCCGGCGGGGAAATGCTGCGTTATACCGACGCGGACCGTTACTGTCTTGTAACGCTTAACCGCTGGGCAAACAACCCCATGTTTTCAGAAGGGGACATTTCGATCATCCTTTTGACGGAAAACCTTGTGGATATTTCGCCCCGCCTGGTGGCGTCCCCTTCTACGGTAAAGGTGAATGTACCCTTCCCCGGTGAAGAGCTGCGGAAAAGTTTCCTTCGCGATAAAGAACGTGAAGGCAGGCTTCTTTTGGCTCGCGGGGTCAACCCCGAATCGGTGGCAAAAGTAACTTCGGGCCTTAATCTTAAAAACCTTGAGCGCCTGGTGGAGGAAAGCTTTGAAGAAGACAAGCCGCTTTCCATGCTCTATCTGGGCCAGAAGAAAAAAGAAATGATAGAAAACGAGGCCATGGGGCTTCTGGAATTTATGGATACCGGGTATTCCCTGGACGCTGTTTCGGGCCATGAATTTGTCAAGAAACAGTTTCGGGACGCGGCCAGGGCCATTAAACAAGGGCAGCTTGGAGTGCTCCCCATGGGCTACCTTATTGCGGGGCCTGTGGGTACGGGGAAAAGTTTTATGGTGTCCGCCTTTGCGGGCGAAATAGGAATCCCCATGGTAAAGTTTAAAAACTTCCGTTCCAAATGGCAGGGCGAAACCGAGTCTCATCTGGAAAAAATCCTGAATATCCTTAAATCCATGGCGCCGGTAGCGGTGATGATCGACGAGGCGGACGCCGCTCTGGGCGACCGTAATCAGGAAGGGGATAACGGTACCAGTAACCGCGTCTTTGCCCAGATAGCCAGCTTCATGGGGGATACGCGCTACCGGGGGAAGATTATCTGGTTCCTCATCACCTGCCGGCCGGACCTTATCCCCATCGACTTAAAAAGACAGGGCCGCGCCGAAGAGCATTATGCCCTGTTCTATCCCGAGAGCGACAGGGAAAAAGAAGATCTTTTTTGGACTCTTGCAGGAAAGTTAGAGTTTGGGGTGCATAAATTCCCGGTGTTGGATCTGTTTAAGAAGTATAAACTTGATATTTCCGGCGCCGAGATTGAAGCAATGCTGGTACGGGCAAAACAGCGGGCGGTTATGGAAAACCGCACCATGATCTCCCGGGAAGATATGGAAGAAATTATGGCGGATTATAACCCGCCCTTTTACGAACAGGAAATACGCCTGCAAAACCTGGTGGCAGTTCTTGATTGTACTTCCCGCCGCATGGTTCCAAAACGGTTTCAGGATATGTCCAACACAAAACTGCTTTCGGATATTCGTGAGCTCAAAGCTATTCTGGGCGAACGGGGATAGTTGGGGATGTCCGGGCCCCACGCGAACCTTCGGTTCGATGGAGTTTGCGGGGAAACGCTGATTAATTTGACGCCAATCGCGTTTCCCTAATGCGTTTACCTATTTAATTCCGCCAGTTCCGCTTTGATTTTTTCGGCAAGCTCCGGGGCCGCTTTGGAATATTCCACCAGCTTGTTTTCTTTTTCCCGGCGGTGTTTTATCTCCACTTTTGGGGGGGCCTGAATCAGGTTTTTGTCCCCTACAACGATGCGGTAGGGAATGCCTATAAGGTCCGCGTCTTTAAATTTGACCCCCGGCCGTTCTTCACGGTCATCAAGCAGCACGTCAATGCCCATTTTTTCGAGGGCTGCTTCCAGGTTATCCGCGGCTTCTTTTACTTTTCCGTCGTACTTTATTGGCACAATCATGACATGATAGGGCGCAATTGATACGGGCCAGATAATGCCGTCTTCGTCGTTGTGTTCTTCTATGACGCTGGCCAGTGTGCGGTCAAGGCCAATGCCATAACAACCCATAGTGGGGATATGGCTTTTGCCCGATTCATCCAGGTAGCTTAGCTTCATGGCTTTGGTATATTTGTAACCCAGCTTGAAGATATGTCCCAGTTCGTTGCCTTTTTTTTCGTAAAGTTCGCCGCCGCAAAGGGGGCAGCGATCACCGGCTTTAACGGTACGTACATCGGCAATCATCCAGGGGCTAAAGTCCCTGCCATAGGCAACGTGTTTATAATGAAGATCTTTCGCAAGGGCGCCTGAAACGGCGTCGTTCATGGCGGTAACGGTAATGTCCGCAAGAACAGGCAGCTTTGTAAGGCCCACAGGCCCCGCAAAGCCCAGGGGCGCGCCCGTAAGCCGTTCCACGTCGGCTTCACTCGCAAGCGCCACTTCCGATGCCTTTAACCGGGCGGCAAGCTTTATTTCGTTAACGTCCAGATCCCCGCGGATTGCTACGGCGAAAAACGCTTCGGCGCAGGTTTCCGGGGAGTCGGGGGAACTTTTATGCTTTTTCAGGCCTTCGCATCCCGGCGCGGCTTTTAAATCAAGCTCGACATTAAGGGCTTTGTAAATAAGCGTCTTGATAAATGAGCTTGAACTGGTTTTTAAAAAGGCGCAAAGCTCGTCAATGGTTCTGACGTTTGGGGTGTCGATTTTTTTGGCGGGAGGCGTTGAAGCTGCCGCCGCCTTTCCGGCTTCGGCGCTCATGCGGGGCGAAAAGTCAAGTTTACATTCGGCCTTTTCCACATTGGCGGCATAGTCGCAGGACTTGCAGAGCAAAAGGGTATTGTCGCCGACAGCGCTTTCTACCATAAATTCTTCGCTGCCCGAACCGCCCATGGCGCCTGAATCGGCCTTTACAGGGATTACCGTAAGGCCGCAGCGTTTAAAAATGCGGCGGTACGCTCTGCCCATGTCCTCGTATGTTTTGTCCAGGCTTTCGTCGCTGGTATGAAAAGAATAGGCATCTTTCATCACAAATTCGCGTCCCCTCATTACTCCGTAGCGGGGGCGGATTTCATCACGGTATTTGGTATTAATCTGATACAGCGACAGGGGCAGTTGGCGGTAACTTGAAAGCTCGTCCCTTACCAGGGCGGAAAAAGCCTCTTCGGCGGTAGGTGAAACCACAAATTCGGCGCCCAGGCGGTTCTTTACCCTTAAAAGGCTCTCGCCCATGGTTTCCCAGCGGCCTGACTCTTTCCATAATTCCCCGGGTATAACCACAGTGGGCTTTATTTCCAAAGATCCAATGGCGTTCATTTCTTCCCGGACAATATTTTCCACTTTGCGGAATGAACGCAGTCCCAAAGGCAGATATGCAAAAAGTCCGTTGGAAAGTTTGCGAATCATCCCCGCACGGAACATAAGCCGGTGGCTGACAATTACCGCGTCCGCGGGTACTTCCCGCAGGGTAGGGACAAAAGTTTTGGTTAATTTCATGGGCCTATCATACCCCGTACCGGGTTTTTTTTCCAGATAGCGCCCTGTCCCTATGTTAGTTTTATTTGCATACCGGGGCTTTCCATAGATGTTTTTGCTCCGGAGATTGTCCCCGCCCGATAAGGCGCGCGAGCAGGTGCGAAGCGCGGCAATACCATAAATGCGGCAGGGTGTGGGGCTCGATAAATGTCCCTGTCTGCCGGCGTTAGTTACAAGCCGCGTCCGATAAGGCGCGCGAGCGGGCGCTTTATCAGCTGCGGCAAAGGCTCCCGCAGGTGCGGCGTAGAGGCCGCTTATATGCTTGTTCCCCCCATACGGGGGGAATGGTTTTACCGCTAAAACCCGGCCGGCGGCTTCTACCGGCGGGTTTTTAACGATTTTCGCTCGAGCGGCAACGATTTTCGCTCGAGCGGCAACGGTTTTCGCTCAAGCGGCAACGACTTCCGCTCGAGCGGCAATAACTTCCGCTCAAGCGGCAACGATTTTCGCTCGAGCGGCAACGACTCCCGCTCGAGCG
>JAIRLQ010000540.1 GCA_031259345.1 Treponema sp. | reverse complement strand
CTCGTCCGTCCTATACCATAAAAACCGAGTTCGCGTGGTTTTCATATAGACACATACATCAACGGGAATTATTAGCCGGTGTATGTAAAATTAATTCGGGTAATAATATTTACTTTCAGGCGAAACCTCTTAAAGCGTTAGCCGATTATATATATGTTCTGAAATACAACTGGAGTTCATTAGAACCGGTTATTGAATCGTTACGGATTGAAAGAGAAAGAATTGAAACATTGACTTCAAATGATTTTGATGAACTACAGGGAAATTATTATAACGCCAATGTAGAAAATTTCTTAAAGGGGATAAGGAAAGAATTAGGGGTATGAATAAAAATATTGATATAATTGCGAACCGCCTTGCGGTATATAACCCGGATACCAATGAAATCAGATTTCAAGCCATCCAGGAAATAACACAGGAAATAATCCTTGCGTCACTGGCTGAGACCTCATTTTTTAATAATGCGATATTTATTGGCGGAACTGCACTCCGTATCCTTTATGGTCTTGACCGATACTCGGAAGACCTTGATTTTCATGTTGTAAAAAAAGATACGGGGTTTCAATGGAAATCGTACCTCGCTATGGTTAAAGAAAAAACAATACCATATGGATATTATCTGAAAACGGAAGACAAATCAAAACCGGCTGACATTGAAAAGCGGGCCTATATTACCGATAAATCGATTTGTCAAAAGTTAAAAGTTAATGGGCCGGATGAAAACGCGACCACGGAAGTCAGTATCAAACTTGAATATAACAGCGATCCGCCAACCGGATGTAAAATTATCACAAGAACACTTAATTACCCAATTTCATGTGTAATAAAAACAATGGATTTACCTTCATTGTTTGCAGGGAAATGTCATGCGCTCTTATGCCGGAACAGAGAAAAAGGACGTGACTGGTATGATTTTTTGTGGCTTAACACGAAAAATATAGAACCCAATTATAATTACCTGTCATCCGCATTGAACAGGAGAGGCCCTTGGGAAGGGAGAGGCATTAAGGCAGACAGGAACTGGCTTGAAAAAGCTGTAAGCGCAAAAATAAATACTCTTAATATTGACGCCATTAAACGGGATGTTATTGGTTTTGTAAGTAATCTCCAAAAAGAAAACGTAGCACGTTGGAATAAAGATATTCTTTTATCCTCGGTAGATACATTTCATAAGAACTGCCTCAAAAGAGATAAAGAAAAATCCCGTGATGATGATTTTGGCCGATAGTACCAAGGGCTTAAATCCTGTCCATTTTTGGCAGGAACTTTTCGAAAAAGTTCGTAACTCCTGATATGATATGTTCCCGTGTCAAGACCTTCTTACAACAATTCTTCGAAATCGCTCCAATATTTTTATCGTTAGTGCGAAAACCGGATAACGGGAAACTGTCCGCGAAGCATGATCAGCCTGATATTCGCATGTTGGGTAATGCATGACATTCTAAAAAAGGCTCCAAGCCCTCATTCCCCGGCAGTTTTAGCCCATGTACGCACCCACCGGGCAAAGGCGTCGGCAAAGGTTTGTAAAAAATCCTTTGTACCCTGGTCGATAACTTCCCCTCTCTCGTTAAAAAGTTCCGCAATGTTGCTGAGGTAGACCTCCGGCTGCTGGAGCAGGGGGATATTGAGAAAGACCATAGGCTGCCTCAGATGGTGGTTAGCGCCGAAGGCTCCCAGCTTGCCCGGAGTAACACTGATAATCGCCCCCGGTTTCCCGTTCCAGACATTCTGGCCGAAGGGCCGGGAGGCAACATCCAGGGCATTTTTCAGCACCGCCGTGATAGAGCGGTTATATTCGGGGGTTACGAATAAAAAACCGTCCAAGGCCTTAATTTCCTGCCGGAACGCTTGCCATTCCCGGGGGGGATTGCCGTTGTCATCATAATCCTGATTGTACAGGGGAAGACCGCTCAAATCGATCCATTTGGCAGTAAAATCCTCCGGCAAAAGCCCCGCAACATATAAACCGGTCTTTTTACTGTACGATTCCCTGCGCAAGCTGCCGGTCAGAACGCCAATACTTATTTTTACCATGTTTCCCCAGTTATATAAAAAGTTTTGCTTAGAATTAATATAATATAACCACAGCGGCAAAGCAAGACTCCGGGGGTTTTGTACATACCGCTTAATGTAAAATCGCTGCCATCCCCCTGCGCCTATTGTCAAAAACATCAAAACGGGGTATAGTTAGCTTATCGGAGGAGATTATGGGAACGAAAGTTAAGCCGGTACAGCCCACGGAGATAAAGGACAAGAAAGTCATTCGGGAAATCATAGAGCAGATTCGCAAGCCTATCCCTCAATCCATTGAAAAAAAACTCAAAAAAGAAGATGAACTCATTATGAAATTCTTCAAATAGGTCCATTTTAGTGAAATTCAGCAAAACGCTTGGCAGTACGGCTTTTAAGCTGGAACAACTGAATTCGGATACACCGTTAGGCGGCTTTGCCTGTCCGGTAGAAGAATATAACGCATATCTCCATAAAGAAGCTGTACAATCCCGAAACGATCATGTAGCCCTGACGTGGCTTCTGCGGGAACGTTCCACAGGGGAAATAGCCGCTTACATGTCCCTGATTGCGGACGCTATCAAACTCTCGGTCTCCGAGAAAGAACTGCATGATCTCGATTATCCGTTTAAAACTATTCCCGCCATGAAAATTGCCAAACTTGCAGTTTCTACAGATTTTCGCAATAAATACAAGGGCATTGGTTCATTTATGATTGACTCAGCCCGTACCATCGCTCGTAAATGTAATGAATATTATTGCGCCGCCCGTTTCCTCACCGTTGATGCCGACATAGAACACGATGAAGGTGTTCTGGCTTTTTATGAAAAAAACGGATTTCTTTTGAACAGTGAACTCTATAACAAAAACCGCAAAACAATCAGTATGCGTAAAGACCTGTACCGGTAACACCGCTTAACATTGACGATGTAATAGAATGGGTACAAATTGCCGATGAAGATTTGTATTCTGCCCAAATGCTCAATGAGTTGATTCGTAAACCTCATCAGATAATTTGTTATCATTGTGCGCAAGCATTGGAAAAATATTTGAAAGGCTATTTAACATATAATAACACGGGCCAGTTCCGCCCGTGTCGCCCCCGCCGGCAGCCTGAGCCTGATGTCTCCCCGTTCCACCGCCAGCTCCCGGCACACCAGGGCTTCACCGGCCGCAACGGGGGCTGTCCCGGCGTTCCCCCCGGCTCTTTCCGGCTTTTTACCAAGTTCCACAAAACCCTGCTCCGCCGCCCCTTTTCATAAGCGCTTCCGTGTAATTGACTTACACGAAGTTTACGCCCCGCCCACCCACCGCAAAAGGTGGGGGGAATTTGACGGATACAGTTGTGGGCGCGGTGCGGGGGGTAGAAAAGTCATGCACCCGTTGATGAGCTGGCCCTGGCAGGCGCCTGTTGGCAAATTTCCCGGGCTCTGATACAGTAGGACAATCTTACGGTAAAGGTGGATACTATGGCAAACATACCAAGGCCCGAACATCCGCGGCCCCAGATGCTCAGGCAGAGTTGGGAGTCGCTGAACGGTTCCTGGGAATTTGAGATCGATCACGGAAAAAGCGGATTTGAGCGGAAATTGTACGAATCGGGAAGTTTTTCCCAACGTATCATCGTACCTTTCTGCCCGGAATCAAAACTGTCGGGAATTGAATATAAAGACTTTATGGCAGCGGTCTGGTACCGCCGTTCCTTCTCCCTGTCCAAAGTGCGGATGACGGGCCGTATCCTTCTCCACTTTGGCGCGGTGGACTACAAAGCAAGTGTGTATATAAACGGGCAGCTTGCCGGGACCCATTCCGGCGGCTACGTCTCTTTTACGCTGGACATAAGCCGTCTTGTTGCGGAAGGGGAAAATACTCTGGTGGTCTGCGCGGAAGACGATGTACAGAGCGGCAACCAGCCCGGAGGCAAACAGTCCGACCGCTACTATTCTTACGGTTGTCTGTATACCCGTACCACCGGAATCTGGCAGACCGTGTGGCTTGAATACGTCCCGGAACGCTACATCAAAAACTACCGCATTATCCCGGACCCGGAAAACGGTCGGGCCCTGCTGACGGTACGCCTTGCCGGAACCCCCGCCGCAGACGGAGGCCCTGAAAGCCCGCCCGTAGAGGCCGTCGCGTACTTTGGGGGCAGGGAAGTCTGCCGCGCCGCCGCCAGGGTTTCAGGGGACAGCGCCTGTCTTGTCCTCCCCATTCCCAATCCCGTGTTATGGGACCTGGGGAAACCCAACCTCTACGATCTCGACATCAACTGGGGCCGGGACTCGGTAAAGGGCTATTTCGGTATGAGGTCTGTCTCCCTCACAAACAACACGATCCACATCAACGGACGGCCCGTGTATCAGCGTCTGGTACTGGATCAGGGGTTCTACCCCGACGGAATCTACACGGCCCCCGGCAACGAGGATCTACGGAAAGATATTGAACTGTCTATGGCCGCCGGTTTTAACGGGGCCCGCCTGCACCAGAAGGTCTTTGAAGAACAGTTCCTCTACTGGGCGGACAAACTTGGCTACATCGTGTGGGGTGAACACGCCAGTTGGAGGCTCAATATCGACCGGAGGGAGGGGTATCTGCCCTTCGCCACCGAATGGCAGGAAATCGTGGAGCGGGATTTCAACCACCCCTCCATCGTGGGCTGGTGCCCCCTCAACGAAACCGGCAAGTCCCAGGTGGATGACATCCTGCGGGGACTGTACACCCTGACAAAACAGCTCGACCCGACCCGTCCGGTAATCGACACCTCAGGTTACGTCCACGTTATCACCGATGTTCTTGATACCCACGACTATGAGCAGGACCCCAAGACTTTCGAGAAAGCCTACGCGGGCATGGAAGGGGAAAACGTCTATTATCCCCATGATATTCACGGCCTCTTCTCCAAAAACATCCCCTACTTCGTCAGCGAATACGGCGGAACCTGGTGGAACGCCGAAGAAGCGGCGCAAAGCGCCTCGCAGGGCTGGGGTTACGGCAACCGCTGTAAAACCATCGAAGAAGTCTACGCCCGGATAGAGGGCCTGACCAGGGCGCTCCTGGACAACCCCCGGATCTGCGCGTTCTGTTACACCCAGCTTACCGACGTGGAACAGGAACAGAACGGTATCTACACCTACGACCGGCAAGCCAAGTTCGACATGAACCGCATCAAGGCTATCTTCAGCGCCCCCGCGGCGATTGAAAAACAGGGTTAAAGATTTCCAAAATTGTTGTTGACTCGTTTTGTTGCCTGATGTAAGATAGTTTCTGGAATGAGCCGGTTCCAAAACCAGACGGGTTCTGGAACCGGCCTGTATTTCAATCAATTTGACCGGCCTTCTGCCGGCCGCGGGGTTTTGTATGGCAAGCGGTAAGGGCACCACATCGTACTCTAATCCTCAATCCTTCACTGTCCCCGGTTCCCTAATCTCCAACTGTTCACGGTTAATTGCTTACCGTTCCCCAATCATCAACTGTTCACTGCTCATTGTTCTCTGTTCCCTTATCCCTAACTGTTCACTGTTAATTGCTATCTGTTAATTGTATAAAACCCCCCCCCCCCCCCCCCCCCATTCGAAAAATTTAATATCCGGTAACTTAAACCAAAAAAGCGTCCCATGCGGCGCTGTACGTTCAAAACACAGACAAACCAATACTACCTTCTTACCCACGGAAATACGGGCGTATGCCTGTATAGATAAATTTTCCTTATGGAGGAAAGCATGAAACGATTGTTTAGTGTAGTGGCGCTCTTGGCGCTGGGATTCTCCCTCGTCTTTGCCG
>JAIRLQ010000516.1 GCA_031259345.1 Treponema sp. | reverse complement strand
AAAAGAAAAATCCTTAAAACAAAGCGCCGCTCTCAAAGAGATTTACTAAAGGCTGTCTCCTAAAAAGACCTATTCGGCCTTCAGGCTGCCCGCTTTGGTTCTTGTCTTTGAATAGCCAAAAGCCAAAATGGAACCCAGGATCAAAATCACGGCGGAATTGAGCCCTGCGGCTACCAGGCCTTGCAGGAATACTTTGTTGGCAGGTTCCTGATAAATCACTATATCCAGCACAGGCGCAATCCCAACCCAGGCAACTACATTGGAAAGGATCTGAACCACGTTAAAAACAACGCAGTTTTTAACTCCAAATTCCCCTTCATTAATTTTATAGGAATGCCAGAAAAGCCCTGCCAAAAGCCCGAAAACCCCATCGGCTATAACCCATGACCACCAGACGCTGCCCCAGGTGAGGTCGGTGATGGTATGGCCGATTAAGGCGATAAGAAGCCCCGCCAGAGGGCCGAAGATAGCGGCAAAAACCGCCACAATTGCCGATGACAGGTTTAAAGTAGTATTGGGTACGCCGGAAGGGAGTGCGACAAAACGCATCAGCACGAACATAAGAGCGGCGCCTATTCCTATAGCTACCACTGTCTTTACGGACATAATCCTTTCTTTCATTATAAAGACCTCCATTTCAGGATAATATGTAAAACTATACCACAGGATAACATGAATTGACAGCCCCCGGCCATTTTCGGTAAACTGGTATTATGTAAGGGGCAATACTTGCGAGAGTGGTGGAACTGGTAGACACGCCAGACTTAGGATCTGGTGCCTCTGGCATGGGGGTTCAAGTCCCCCTTCTCGCACGGCCAGAGGCGCCTGGGGCCGGAAAGCAATCTCGCGGAAAATAATTTCTTTTAAGAGGATTTAAGTGAACATTACCAAAGACATCGCAAGGCTGGAACATTCCAGCTTAAAACTCACCATTACAGTCGGAAAAGACGATCTTCAATCTGAATATAATAACCTTGTAAAAGAATATTCAAAAAATATCCAGTACCCGGGGTTTCGTAAAGGCAAGGTGCCCAAAGATGTGCTTGAAAGAAAATTTGGCGATGCCCTCAAGGCGGAGACCCTTGGAAGGGTTGTCGAAAAATCCGTAGAAGACGTGTTTGGCGACGAAGGTTTTCCCAAAGAAGACAAACCCCTCCCCTATTCTACCCCAAATATTGCCGAAGAAGAAAAACTAGAGCTTGAACTGGACAAGGATCTGACATTCTCCGTTGTCTACGACGTACTGCCAAAAGTAACGGTCGAAAAATGGCAGGGCTTTGAAATCGAAGTGCCCGATGTAGCCATTACCGATGAAGACATAAACCGGGAACTCGAATTTGTCCGGGAGCGGAACGCCATTGTTATGGACAAGGACGAAGGGGCGGCCGAAAAAGGCGATGTAGTAACCGTGAACTACTGCGAACTGGACGAAGCCGGGGAAATCCTGCCCAATTCGGAACGCCAGGATTTTGTTTTTACCCTTGGTACGGGGAGCAATTACTATCAGTTTGACGATGAAATAACGGGCATGGCAAAAGGCGAAACAAAAGAATTCACCAAAAGCTATGCCGAAAGCACCGGAGATGCCGAAGCTTCGCAAGAAGCCTTCCCAATTTTGAAGGAGCTGGCGGGTAAGACAAAAAAACTCCGTGTTACCCTGACGGCCCTTAAAACCAAAAAGCTCCCCGAAGCGGACGATGACCTTGCCCAGGATGTGGACGAAAAATTCAAAACCCTGGAAGACTTAAAGCAAAACATCAGGGAAAGGCTTGACAAAGACCTGGACCGGCGCATACGGAACATCAAAACAGACATGCTTCTGGAAAAGATCATGGAAGCTGTCCCTGTAGAGATACCGGAATCCATGATCAATCTGGAACTTGATTCCCGCTGGCGGAACCTGGCCCGGCGTTTCAACACCGATGCCGACGGCCTTTACAAAATAATGGGCAAAAACTCCGGCGGCGTCCAGGGTGTTTTGGACAGTTGGAAGCCCGATGCCGTCCGTGCCCTTCATTCCCGGCTGATTGTCGAAACCCTTATAGAGGATCTTAAGCTTGAGGCAAGCGATGAAGAAGCAGAGAAAGAAATTGAACGCCAGGCAAAGGATTCGGGCGCGCCGGCAGAAGATTTTAAAAAATACTACGAACAGGAACAAATGAAAGAATACCTTAAAGAGGACATTAAGGAACAAAAACTTTTTGACCGGCTGTTTTTGGAAAACATAATAAAACCAGGGAAAAAAGAAAAATATATAGATTTTATTTCCAAAAACGAGTAAATTTGAGGCATGAAAGAAAAAATGAGTAATTTAATTCCCTATGTTATTGAGCAAAGCGGAAACGGAGAAAGGTCCTACGATATTTATTCCCGGCTTCTTAAAGACCGCATTGTTTTTATCGATGGGGAAATTAACGACCTTAGCGCCGACCTGGCAGTTGCGCAGCTTTTGTTTTTGGACGGTCAGGACACGGAAAAAGACATTAACATGTACATCAATTCTCCGGGCGGCTCTGTTACCGCCGGTTTGGCGATCTACGACACTATGCAGTGGGTAAAATGTGATATTCAAACCATCTGTCTGGGACAGGCCGCCAGTATGGCCGCACTTCTGCTTGCGGCAGGCAGCGCGGGCAAGCGCTTTGTTCTGCCGTCCTCGCGTGTTCTTATACACCAGCCCTGGGGAGGCGCCCAGGGACAGGCCCGGGACATTGGAATTCATTCCAAAGAAATTGTCCGTCTTAAAAAACTTACCATAGAGTATTTCGCAAAACATACGGGCAAAGACATAGCCGCGGTTGCCCAGGATATGGAACGGGACTTTTTTATGTCCGCACAGGATGCGGTAAAATACGGCATTGTTGATTCGGTTCTAGTGAGGGAAAAACATGGCAAGACTGCGTAACGGCCCGGTGGGTGTTGATCGTATTTGTTCATTCTGCGGAAAAAGCGCGGATATTGCCAGGCGGCTCATAGCCGGCCCCAACGATGTTTTTATCTGCGACGAGTGTGTAGAGGTTTGCCGGAAAATTCTGGTAGAGGAAGATCACGAACTTTCGACACAGTTTACAGGCGACATTCCCACCCCAAAAGAAATCAAGCAATACATGGACCAGTTTATCGTCGGCCAGGAAGCGGCAAAACGCGCCCTTTCGGTGGCGGTTTATAATCATTACAAACGTATCTCCAATCCTGCCAAGGATAATCCCGATGTAGAAATCGAAAAATCAAATGTGCTTCTTATCGGGCCCACCGGAACGGGGAAAACCCTTTTGGCTAAAACCCTGGCAAAAAAGCTTAAAGTGCCCTTTGCGATTGTAGACGCCACTACCCTTACCGAGGCGGGCTATGTAGGCGAAGATGTAGAAAACATACTTTTAAAACTGATACAGAATGCCGGGGGCAATATAGCCGCCGCCGAACGGGGCATTGTCTACATTGACGAAATCGACAAGATTGCCCGGAAAGGCGAAAATGTTTCGATTACCCGGGATGTATCCGGCGAAGGCGTCCAGCAGGCGCTGCTTAAAATTATTGAGGGGACTGTCGCGTCGGTGCCGCCCCAGGGGGGCCGCAAGCATCCCAACCAGGAAATGATCCGCATTGATACCACAGACATTTTGTTTATCTGCGGCGGCGCATTTGTGGGGCTTGATAAATATATCGAACGCCGGGTAGTCCAGCACCCCATGGGCTTTGGCTCCGAAGACAAGGTAGGCGCCCAAAAAACCCTTAAAGAACTTTTTGACAACCTGCACCCGGATGACCTTATTCACTTTGGAATGATTCCGGAATTTATCGGAAGGATCCCCATCATCGTAAGCCTTGAAGAGTTAAAACGGGAAGACCTTAAACGGATAATTACCGAACCCAGAAACGCCATTGTAAAACAATACCAGGCGTCTCTGGCAATGGACGACGTCAAGCTTGATTTTACCGAAGACGCAATCGCCGCCATTGCGGATTTGGCAATCAAACAAAAAACCGGCGCAAGGGGCCTCCGGGCTATAGTCGAAAAGCTCATGACCGATATTATGTACGAGATTCCCTCTATGGACGGCAACAAGCAGGTTGTAATTAACAAGGACGTTGTGGAGAAGTCCGAAATTCCCGAAATAGTACAGCTTCCCAAAAGCGCTTAACCCTTTAGGCGCCTATGAAGCTGTTTAAGTTTACAGGAAGCAGGGACAGGCGCCCGCATATTCCCCGGGGCGAAGAAGAATATCCCCTGTTCCCGTTAAAAGATCTGGTAATATTTCCCCAAACCATGATGCCGGTTTTTGTTACTTACAGAGAGGGTATCAACGCGGTGGAGGAAGCGCTGGCAAAAGATCGCCGGCTTTTCGCAGTTTGCATAAAAAATGCCAAAACAGGCGATGTTTTTGACACCGGTACAGTCGCCCGTGTAGTCCAGCATTTGCGCCTGCCGGATTCTACTTTCAGGCTGGTGCTTCAGGGTGAATACCGGGCAGTCCTAAAAACGCCCTGGAACACGGCGATGGTGCCAATTGTCAGGGTAGACCCAATACAGGCGGATCTTAAGCCTTATCTAAAAGACGAAAGTCAAAACCGCGCCAAGGCCGGGGCCATTACCCCGGAAATCAGCGCCCTGGTCCGGGCAGTCCAGAAATCTTTTGCCCAATACGCCGAATCTTCAAAAAAAATCAGCACCGAAGTTTTAACCGCGGTTGATAAAACCGACAGCCCGGAACATCTTTCCAATCTTGTAGGACACGCCCTTCAGATTAAAAGCGAAAAAAAAGCCGAGCTTTTAAGCTTTGCCGATCCCCGGGACAGGCTTACCGCCACTCTTGAAAATATCGAACTTGAAAACGAAATCCTTGGCATTCAAAAAAATATTTCCGGCAAAGTAAAAAGCCGGATAGATAAAAACCACCGGGACTTTATACTTCAGGAACAGCTTAAAGAAATCAACAAGGAACTGGGTAAAGAAGAATCTCCTGACGAATATTCAGAAGTGGAAAAGACTATTCTGGAAAAGAAAGCGCCGGAAGAGGTGGTTCTTAAAATGAGCAAGGAATTGGCCCGCCTTAGAAAGCTCCAGCCCTTTTCCCCCGAGGCCGGCGTACTCAGAGGCTACCTGGAGTGGATAGCCGATCTTCCCTGGTCAAACTGCAGCGAAGATCTGCGGGATCTTGCGGCGGCGGAAAAGATCCTTGACGAAGACCATTACGACATGAAGAAGGCCAAAGAACGGATTATCGAATTTATCGCCGTCAAGCAGCTTACTTCAGGCGAATCGGGCATTAAAGGCCCCATACTTTGTTTTGTAGGCCCCCCGGGTACGGGCAAAACCAGCCTTGGAAAATCCGTGGCCCGGTCTTTGGGGAGAAAATTTGTCCGCATATCATTGGGCGGGGTAAGGGACGAAGCGGAAATCAGGGGCCACAGAAAAACCTATGTGGGCGCCCTGCCGGGGAAGATAATCCAGTCAATGAAAAAGGCCCAGGTATT
>JAIRLQ010000422.1 GCA_031259345.1 Treponema sp. | reverse complement strand
TCCATTAAGACGAGGCTGCGGATCCCCAATTCCCCCGCGCAGCCGGCAATACTTCGGGCAAGAAACATAGAACGGACACCGCCGCCGCCGATAACCGCGAGCTTCATCATCTACCCCTTGATCGCCCCGGCGGTGAGGCTCGATACCACCTGCTCCTGGAAAAGCGCGAAGACGGCGATGCTGGGAATCACCGCGATGGTGATGGCGGCAAACATAGCGGTATAGTTAAAGCTGAATTGGGAGGTGAAATAACTTAAGGAGAGGGGAAGCGTCCTGACATTTTGGGAGCTTGTGAGGATCAAAGCGAAGGTGAATTCATTCCAGCAGTTAAGGAAGGTAAGAACCCCGGCGCTGGTGAGCCCTCCCTTGGATACCGGTATCATAATCTGAAAAAAGGTGCGGCAAAATCCCGCTCCGTCCATCACCGCCGCTTCTTCCAGGCTCCGGGGCACCGACTGAAAGGTTCCCCGAAGAATCAGAAGCGACATGGGAAGATTCAGCGCCGTATACACCAGGACAAGGCCGGATTTTGAATTGGAAAGGTGCAGCGCATTGACAGTCATATAAACCGGATGGAGCAGGCCGGTCATGGGAATCACCAGAGAGAGGGAAAGGATAAAATAAAGCAGGTTCTTTCCCCTGAATTGGAACCGCGCGAAAATATAACCTGCCATTGCCAGGAAGAAAACATTCAGGATCGTGGCCGCCGAGGTAACAAGTACGCTGTTCAAAAAATAACGCGGGATGGGGGATATCTTTAATGCCTGAACATAACCATCAAAGCTGAAACGGGAAGGAAACGATATGCCGCTGGAGAGAATTTCGGCGTTGGTTTTGAACGAAGACATGATCACCCAGAGTATGGGAAACAGCGCGGTACACACGCAAAGAATAAGAAAAAAATATTTCAGAATAGAAGCGGCTGTTTCACCCCGTTTTAAATACCCGAAACTTTTCCGCATGGTTTTTCCTTTCCGGTCAATAATCGGCCTCGTTCACTTTGAGGGTCTTGTTGATCACGGTCATCGTCAGAACGCCGATCAGAATTATACAAACGCCAATGGTATTGGCATAAGCGTAGTTATATTCAGATTTATAGACCCCATAAAGCAAGAGCGGCAGGTTTGTAGTCATCTTTCCCGGGCCGCCGTTAGTGGTAATATAGATAAGGTCAAACATCTGGAGCATATAGGTAGCGGCCATCACCATCGTGGTACCAATGATCTTTTTCAGCATCGGCAGCATGATGAGGCAGTCAATCTGAAAGGCGGACGCCCCGTCCACTTTGGCGGCTTCCAATATCGCATCGTCCACGCTGATTGCCTGGGCAAGTACAATGGTAGTAGTATAGCCGGCAAAGACAAACCATGTCAGCGTAACTGAAGGAAAGGCGGTCAACGGCTCCATTAACCAGTTATGGGTCAAATTTTCAAGACCGAGGATGCGGAGAATTGAATTTAAAACCCCAAATTGGGGATTAAAAAAATTGACAAAGATCATGCCAATCGCCGCGTTTGAAATGATATTCGGCACCATATAAGCGGTACGGATCAGCTTCCAGCCCCTTGGTTTTTTGTAAAGCAGGAGGGCGATAAATACACCCAGGGCTACGTGAGCTATGCAGTGGATTAATATCCAGATAATGGTATTCTTCAGGGCGGTATGGAATGCCGAATCCTGAAGCAGGCGGATATAGTTTAGCGCGCCCACAAAGCGGACTTGCCTGTCCATGAGCCGGTAATTTGTCAGAGAGGTAGTAAAGACCATCACCAGAGGGACGGCATAAACCAAAAGAAAAAGCGCAACCGTCGGAAAAAGAAACAGAAAAAGCCATCTTTTCTTTACTTGCACCGGAAATTCCCCCCCTATAATAGAAGATCCGCCCCTCGTAAAACACGGAGGCGGATCCTTCAAGACCGTCTAAAACCAACGCCCCCTATTTGTTTTTTGCGGCGCCGTCGGTAAGAAGCTGACAGAAAGCCTCCGGAGTAATAGCGCCGGCGGCAAGCCGGGGCAGTTCCTGGCTCACAATATCCAAGAGGTTGGGATACATGGTTGCCTGGAGATTATCCGAACGGAACTGAGCCGCATTCGCCTGATTGAGGAAATCAACCAGGAGGGACCACTTCTGTTTTGCCGCGGCGCTGATTTGCACCGTTGGAGAACTGGGAACCATTCCTTGAACTTCCAGAGCAACCTGCTGGGCATGGGCGCTGGTAAAGAATTTAACCATTTCGACGGCCGCCGCCTGGAGGGCCGGGTCCTTCTGTTTGGTCACAAAATATCCCTGGATCGGGGCGTCGTACACAAAATTACCGGGATAAATGGCAACGCCCACCTTGTCGGCGAATCCGGCGCTGGTCTTGGTGGTATCTGAAAAATCCCCCATCATCCAGGGACCATTGGCGATCATCGCGGTCTGACCGGAGAGGAAGTTGTTCGCGGCATGTTCATAGCCGCCGCCTACCGCGTCTACCGTGGTATAGCTGCGAAATACAGTCTGAATTTGCCTGACCGCCTTGATCATTTCCGGGGTATTGTAGTTGTCCGGCATCATCCGCTTCATAAAATCGAGACCCGCGGTGTTTTCGGTCGCGACCATAGCGCCCATCCAAAGCATACTAACCCAAGCCGAATCAGCGGTATCCATGGACAGAGGAATAATACCCGCCGCCTTAAGCCGTTCGCACTGGCTAAAGAATTCGGTCCAGGTTTTGGCCGGAGCCGTGATCCCCGCCCTGGCAAAAAGTTCCTTGTTGTAGAAGTACCCGATAACGCTCCCCTCGGAAGAGGAAGCGTATATTCTGCCGTTCCGGGTATTGGTAACCATGGCTGCGTCACTGTAGAGGGCCTTCCATGCCGGGTCCGCATTGACGGCATCGGTCAGATCCACCACGACATTCCGGGCCAGAGCCGGGTCAAGCAGGTTGTATCCCCCGCCGTAGACAACCGGAGGCATATCCCCCGTACCAAGCTGTACGCTTATCTTGTCCACATAGTTCTGATCGCCGGGAACATCCTCTTTGCGGATCTCGTATTTGCCTTCGTACTGTTTATTAAATTCAGTAATAAGCTGCTCAATTACCGGGGCAGCCGTATTGACCCCCGTCTGGAAAGTGGGGTAGTTGATGATGATCTTTCCTGATCTATCCCTGCCTCCTCCCGCATACAGGGAAGCGCATAAGCCGAAGATTCCCAGACAAACAACCGCCAACCTGAAAAAATTTTTCATCATTGTTCTCCATAATCATCAATCTACAATCATCAATCTACATACGGTAAAAAATCAGGTAATTCTTTACCTGACAACCTCAAATGTATAAAAATTATAACAGGCTTGCACGATTTTGTCAACGCATCGCAGCAATTCTCAGTTTAGATATACAGCGGACCATAGGTCCGAAAGAAAAGACGCCTAAAAGATCTTTAGGAACGGTAAAATACAAGGAATTTTACCGTTCCTTAGGGGGCGGCCTGATGCCTTAGTCTAAACAGTAGCCTTTATTGGGCCTACGCCGTGATGTCTTATT
>JAIRLQ010000341.1 GCA_031259345.1 Treponema sp. | reverse complement strand
ATAGATGCCACGTAACGTAAAAAATTACAATAAGGGGCGCTTACGTTTTTTTTGTAACCTGTTATATTATGTTTGCAACATGCCGCCCGTTTGGACAAAAAAAAGCCTCCCGGGAAAAGGAGGTGAGGAAACCCGGGAGGCAAGCTGAATAATACGGTAAAAATAAGCAAGACTAAGCAAGATGGTGCAAGCCAGTAAAGCAATTAATATAAGGAAAACACTCACGCGGCTCGCTGTATTATTAGCTATTAATAAAATACTGATTTCCTGCCCAACAGTCAAGCGATTTTTCACATTTTTTATTATTTTTTTTATAAAGATTATGATTATTTATGGCTATTTTAAACGCCTAATCCGGTAAATTTCCCTTGCAAAAAAATCTCCATATCTGATATACTCTCCCCTTATATCGCACAACAGGAGACGCTATGTCCTTAAAAAATTCTTACTTACAAAAAGTGTATGAAGATGTCGCACAGAGAAATTCCAACGAGAGTGAATTTTTACAGGCAGTAGAGGAGGTTCTGGAGAGCCTTGAACTGGTTGTAGACAAAAGGCCCGATCTGGTTAAGGCGGGGGTTATTGACCGCCTTGTGGAGCCGGAGCGGCTTATTTCCTTTAGAGTGCCCTGGGTGGACGACCAGAACTGTCCCAAAGTGAACAGGGGCTACAGGGTGCAGTTTAATTCGGCCATAGGGCCCTACAAGGGGGGCCTCCGCTTTCACCCTTCGGTTAATGCGTCAATACTTAAATTCCTTGGGTTTGAGCAGACTTTTAAGAACAGTCTTACCGGGCTTGCTATTGGCGGGGCCAAGGGCGGGGCGGACTTTGACCCCAAAGGCAAAAGCGATGCCGAGGTTATGCGTTTTTGCCAGAGTTTTATGACCGAGCTCTACCGGCATATTGATTCTGATACAGATGTCCCTGCCGGCGATATTGGGGTTGGCGCCAGGGAAATCGGCTATCTTTTTGGCCAGTACAAACGTATCGCGAATCAGTTTTCCAGCGTCCTTACCGGTAAGGGTATTTCTTACGGCGGTTCTTTGGCCCGTACCGAAGCTACGGGTTACGGTCTTTGTTACTTTACCCAGGAAATGCTGGAACATGAGGGCAAAACTTTTGCGGGCAAAAGGGTCGTTATATCGGGTTCGGGAAATGTGGCGATTTACGCTGCGGAAAAGGCGGCGGCCCTGGGCGCGACAGTCATCGCCCTTTCGGATTCAAAGGGTTTTATTCACGACCCAAAAGGGGTTAACCTCGCTCTTATCAAAGTTATAAAGCTCGAAAACCGTGGGCGCATTTCTGAATATGTCAAAACGGAAAAACATGCCGAGTACCACGAAAACGCTGCGTCCGGCGGCCACGGTATCTGGAAAATCAAGTGCGATATTGCGCTTCCCTGCGCTACCCAGAACGAGATTGATGAGGATGATGCCAGGGCGCTGATTGAGTCAGGCTGTATCGCGGTTGCCGAAGGGGCCAATATGCCCTCTATGCCCGGCGCGATTACACGGTTCCTTAAAGCGGGGGTTCTTTTTGGTCCCGCAAAAGCTGCCAATGCCGGGGGTGTCGCTACATCGGCTATTGAGATGAGCCAGAACGCCATGAGGCTTTCGTGGACTTTTGAGGAAGTAGACGCAAAGCTCAAGGGTATTATGGTAAACATTTTTCAAAGCGCCCAAAGGGCTTCGGCTGATTACGGGGTTCCGGGTAACCTTGTGGCAGGCGCAAATATTGCGGGCTTCTTAAAAGTGGCCGACGCCATGCTTGCCTACGGGATAGTGTAGCGCTTGTCCCAACTAAAGGCTGGCGCCGGCCTTTAGTTGGGCCGTTATAGAAACGCGGTTTCTCCGAAACCTTCACAAATGCCACATAACGGAACCCCGAACCCCGAAGGGGCGATGCATATACAAGTCCTGTTGAGCCGTTTTTTCTGATTCATTATACTTCTACCCAAGGAGCATCTTTTATAAAGGGCCACCGTGTCTCCTTTGAAATTATGGTATATTGATTATTTGATATTTCACTGAGTTCAACTTCAGGGAAATATTTATTCCCAATATCATTCCGCATAAATATTAGATTAAATCCATATTTATGCGATCCGATTAATCTATATCCTTTTTTCTTTGACAAGTTTATCATTGCCAATGGTGAAACAGATCGAAAGTCTTCATGATAATTGTCTTTCGCAGTACATGAAAAGTCATCCTTATACGGTATTGTTATTGCCATATCATCGGGCACCGCATTATGACATTCACAAATAAATACCCTGGGTGAAATTACTTTTAAAGATTCCCATATATAATAATCAATGCCATCTATATCAAGACTTAGTAAATCTATATCGCCATTAAAACCTTCCTCTCCAATAAGGGAATCAATATTATCTTTTGTAATCCATGCATGTTTACATAGTGGCGGTAAAAGCCACGTCGATTTATTATTTTTAAAAAAAGTTATTGCGTTTTTGATATTGAATTTATCCCCATCAAATAATAAACCATAACAGGCATGGTTTATTATTAAATTAGCGGCATTACATTCTGACCCATTACCACAACAAATTTCTACAACTTTTCTATTGGTGAAACCAATGAGTGAAAATATATAGAGTAATATTCCATCTTCATCAAACTGAGAATACACCTTAAAACCCGTATCAATCAGTTCAGGCAGTTTTTGTATATGCTGGGGGGGGGTAGCTATCATAATCTTATATTGATTCATAATTCCAACCTGAATCATTTGTTCAAGTTCAGAACGATCATTGACTGTTTTTACATCCACATGATGCAAAGAATGATATATTCTTCTTGCAATATCATATAATCCAATTTTTTTCAACGATTTTTGAAGAAAGCTCTTCATAACTTCTCCAGATTAATTAAGCTGTAATGATTATTAACTATCTTGTTGATTTTGTCAATAATGTTTTGACGAATTTTCAGAAAATGGCGCATAACGCTCAGGCTGTATATGGCGTTTTGGCGGCCCGGATAAGCAAACACGTAGTGTTTGCAGGGCCGACAAAATGTGGCGGAAATTTGCCGTGGGAATAGAGCGTAGCGGAATGATCCAAATGATAAAATTTTGATAAATCAAGTACAATGTAAAATCCATTTATTTTTATATGTTTTTATAATTGCGGATAACAAAACAAATATGGCTACAATAACCTATGAATAAATATGAATTATTCCATTTTGCCACGGAATAATATGGACAATTATTTGACTGGCGGTTGAAAAACTATCCGCTCTAAATTGTACTGCTTACGTTGAACTTGCTGTTTTCAGACAGGCATATAAGGTGTATCAGGGATTGGCAGCTTGAGCCGACTGGGCATCCTCTTGGTAATCCCGCATTCCCCCCCCTGTTGCAGCATAGCCAGCACCTGTGCGCGGGTCATGCCAGGATTTGTCAGCATTATCATTTCTACGCCGATATCCTGCGTCTGAACCCGCGGTACAACAGCTGTCATTCCAATCACTGCAAAGGCGATTATTGCAAATATCTTTTTCATTTTCTTTGTTCCTTTGAGGCATTTACCGCAGTAAAAATGGCACGGGGACTATTACTGTCCCTGCTTTTCCGGAAACGGTGTTAGTCACGTTTTGCGTTACTTTGTACCGATACCAGAAGAAAGCCCAGATGATCCTCAGGAAGGCGATCGCCTGTGACCCGTAAACCCGTTTCCGTCTGCCTCCTTTCCGCCGTTTGGCCGTTCCCGCTTTCAGTTTCACCGGCTTGCCCTCCACCATGAAGAAGGTTTCCCTGCCCCAGCGGGTTAAAAGTTTTCATGTTTAATGGTAACCTCATAGTGCTTTCCGAACCCTCCTTCGGATAAGCATATTTGGGTTAGATTTTTATTTTGAGGCATGGTCTTTTTTGGGTTAGAAAAATTATAAGGCGGCGCGGGGTGTTTACCAAATCCGTACTCCCGCCTATAATAGATCCACATGAATAAGTTTATTTTCGTCTCTGGTGGCGTGTGTTCCAGCCTTGGGAAAGGTGTTGCGGCTTCTTCTTTGGGGGCTTTGCTGGAAGGGAGGGGCCTTAATGTCCGCATGGTAAAATGCGATCCTTACATCAACGTGGACGCGGGTACCATGAGTCCCTACCAGCACGGCGAAGTGTATGTAACGAACGATGGGGCTGAGACCGACCTTGACCTGGGGAATTATGCCCGCTTTACCAGGGGGCCGCTTTCCAAGGCAAATTCGGTAACTACGGGGCAGGTTTATGAATCGGTTATTAAAAAAGAGCGGGAAGGCCGTTACCTGGGGCGCTGCGTCCAGGTGATCCCCCACATTACCGACGAAATTAAGGCCCGTATTCTGGCGGTGGCAAAAGAAGATGCCGATACGGATATTGTAATTATAGAAATTGGAGGGACTGTAGGGGATATTGAGTCCATTCCCTTTTTGGAAGCCGCGCGGCAGCTTATTCACGAGTCCGGGCGGGGCAATGCCATTTCGGTGCATTTGACCCTTATTCCCGAAGTGGCGGGGGGGGAGCTAAAAACCAAGCCCACCCAGCACTCGGTTAAAGCTATGCAGGAGCAGGGGATTCAGCCGGATGTGCTTATCTGCCGGGCTCCGGTGATGCTGGACGAACCCACGCGGCGAAAAATCGCCCTTTTTACAAATATCGAAAACGACGCGGTTTTTACTTCTTACGATATTGATACCACGATTTACGCGATACCCCTTATCTTTTTTGATCAAAAGGTTGATCTGGTGGTGTTGAAAAAGCTGGGGGTAGAGGCGCGGCATTCGGACCTTGGGCAGTGGCACGCCATGATGGAGCGCTTTAACTCCCGCAAAGGAAAGGTGCGTATCGGCGTGGTGGGCAAGTACATGGAACTCCATGATTCTTACAAGTCGGTCTACGAAGCCCTGTTTCACGCCGGCCTTGAGTGCGGCGTTGAGGTGGAACTGGTAAAGATTGACAGCGCCCGCCTTGAAGAGGCGGATCCCGCCGAAAGCGTTCTGGGCGCGAAGGCTCCCGGGGGCGGCGTTGACGGCGTACTGGTTCCCGGCGGTTTTGGCCAAAGGGGGATTAAAGGCATGGTAAAGGCGGCGTCCTGGGCAAGGAACAATAAAGTTCCTTACTTTGGCATTTGCCTGGGTATGCAGATTATGGTTATCGACTGGGGCCGGAATGTGCTGGGCTGGGAAGACGCGGACTCTACCGAATTTAATCAGGATTCAAAACATCCGGTGGTAAGCCTTTTGGAAGAACAGGAAAGTGTTAAAAATTACGGCGGTACCATGCGCCTTGGAGCCTGGAAGTCCGTGGCCCAGCCGGGCTCGTTTTTCTCTGCGGCGTATAAAGAAAAAGTCGTTTCCGAACGGCACCGCCACCGCTACGAGTTTGCCAACCGGTACCGCAAAGAGATGACCGAGACGGGCCTTAAAATTGGCGCCACTACCGAAGACGGCGAATTGGTTGAATGTGTGGAATGGCCGAACCACCCCTGGGGCCTGGGCGTCCAGTTCCATCCTGAGTTTAAATCAAAACCCACCGCAGCTTCTCCGCTGTTCCGGGATTTTATCGCCGCCGCCAGAGACGAAAAGCAAAAAAGGCTTTAAAATAAGAACAAAGGGGCAGGGAATAAGGAAGATGAAAAGAGCGGATAAAAAATTGAGGCTGTTCCAAAACCCGGTTAGTGTGAACCAGCGGTTCGATGGACAAGTTCAATTGCCTGTTATTTATTTTTTATTACTCATTTTTATAAGTTCCTGTACTTTTGATTACGGCAACAAGCAAAGCGAGACAGCGGACCAGCCTGATATTGTAATGGAAGATGTTGAGTATGTCCGCGTGAGGGGGGGCGATCCTGTAGTGCGTTTCCAGGCGGCCCGGGCGGAACGCTACGAAGAAAAGCAGGCTATGGACCTTAAAAATTTTTCTTTTGAACAATTTGAAAATCACGGCGACGGCGTCGACGCGATTGGCAGCGCCGGGTCCGCCAGGGTAGAATTGGAATCCGGAAATATCAATCTTGGGGACGGGGTTAGGATCTCCGTTGATTCCGAGGACATTATTATCGAGACATCAACCCTGCAATGGCAGGATAAAGAACGAAAACTTACAGGCCAGCCGGGCGGCGAGGTAGAAATATACCGTTCCGACGGGACAAGTTTTTCCGGCGTGGGTTTTAGCGCCGACGCCCGGTATCGCACCTGGGCTTTTGAAAACGGGGTTTCGGGTACTTACATTGACGAAGATGATGAAGATACCAAAGAAGAGAAAAATGACGATACCCGGGATGAAGCTGTGGACGGCGGGGCGGAAAGATGAGAAACCTGCC
>JAIRLQ010000316.1 GCA_031259345.1 Treponema sp. | reverse complement strand
ACTGCCCGCGGAGAACGTGGATCTTCTTGCCCTTACCCGGACCGTTCTGGACCGGATAAACGGGGCGGCGGCGGAACGGGGACTGCGCGTCTATCTTGAGGGTGAAAAGGCCGTGATTAGCGGCACACGGCAGATTTTAGACGAAATGATATACAACCTGCTGGACAACGCGGTGAAGTACAACCGGCAGAACGGGGAGATCCGCGTGTCCATAAAGAAAACCGGCGCTGAAATTGAGTTTTCGGTTTCCGACACGGGAATCGGCATTGCCCCCTCCGAACAGGGGCGGATCTTTGAACGTTTCTACCGTGTGGACAAAAGCCGCGGCAAGGCGGCGGGGGGTACGGGCCTGGGTCTTTCCATTGTCAAGCACGGCGCCGCCCTTCACAAGGCCAGCGTCGAAGTCCGGAGCGACGGCGCATCGGGCTCCTGCTTTACCCTGCGGTTTGAACAGCAATTTTACATTTAGAAACATATTTTTATGAATTTAAAGAATTTGGGCGCATGTGTAACGCACAGCGCCAACAAAGGCCCCGGAATTTAACCATGCGGTCCAGCTTTAGCTGGACCAGCGCGCGCTGCTAAAAATGGCATCCCTGCCGGCCAAGGCATAACCGCGTTTGCCTTTGCTGTATGCCACAATTTCACGCAAGGGGATGGACCGGCTTGTTAAGCTGTGTCTGTTTGAGGTATTCTTTCAATTGCGTTGGGACTTGCGCGGTACTTTGTAGAAGAAGCCTTTCCCAAAAACCGGTTGGTTTTGGGAAAGGCTCTATAGTATAGCTTTATAGTTTGAGGTTCCTATGGAGTATGATATTGCCGCTTATATCTGGCCTTCCTACACAGGTGATGAAAAACGTTCGCTTCAGTTCTGGCCTGAAGGCTATGGAGAATGGCAGACCGTAAAGGCCGCTGCTGCCAAATATCCGGGACACCAGTGGCCCCGCAAACCGCTGTGGGGTTATGTCAACGAGGCCGATCCTTATGTGATGGAAATGGAAATAGAAGCCGCTGTTGATCACGGGGTAAATGTATTTATTTACGATTGGTACTGGTACGACAACAGGCCTTTTTTGGAGCAGTGTCTGGATAACGGTTTCTTGGGCGCTAAAAACAATGGTAAAATGAAATTTTACCTTATGTGGGCCAACCACAACGCGGTCTCTCTCTGGGATAAGCGTATTTCTTCCACAGACGGAAGCACCGTGATCTGGGACGCCGCAATCTGCCGTTCGGAATTTGAAAAAATCTCCAGGCGTCATATTGAAAAATACTTTAAGCTGCCGAATTATTACCGCATTGCCGGTAAGCCGGTGTTCATGATCTATGACACGCCGAATTTTATCCGCGGTATAGGCGGCGTTAAGGCTGCCAGGGAAGCCCTGGACTGGTTCCGCAGCGAGGCCGTATCCGCCGGGCTTGGGGGGCTGCATCTTCAAATGACCATGTGGAGCGAAAAATCCCTGAACGTCTCCGGCGTGGACGGCGGCAAGAGCATAGACGCCTACGGCCTTATCACCGCTTTGGGATTTGACAGCATCACCCATTACCAGTTTGTCCACTTCGCGGATATAGACCGGAGCTACCCTGATATATTAAAGGATGTAGACGCCGAATGGAAAAAACTGGAAGCCCGGGCAGGAGTACCTTATTTCCCCCATGTTTCCCTTGGATGGGACAATAACCCCCGGTTTAGCGCCCTGCGCGCCGGGGTGGTAAAGGACAACACTCCCGAAAACATCGAACAGGCCCTGCGCATGGCAAAGGCCTACACCGGCGCCCACCCGGATCAAGCGCCGCTTATCACTATAAATAGCTGGAATGAGTGGACCGAAACGAGCTACCTTGAGCCGGATGATCTCTACGGCTACGGTTATCTGGAAGCGGTACGCCGGGTTTTTAGAGGCCCCTGACAAGCGCTGGGGCCTAGGCGTCAATGTCCGCCGCCTTTCGGAGGCGGTTCACCGTGGCGGCTGCCTGAATTTTTATATTCCATACCTTTGTTACGGTTTGTTTTTCCCGGTTGACACTAACTCAAAATTCCATATAGTGTTATCAAAATGGAGAAAGCTAATTGAATAATAACTTACTATTTCACTATTCCTGCGAATCCGGCAAAGTCGAAATAATAGCCGAAAAACAGGAAAGGATAAAACTCGGTACTGCGGTCCGAACCGATCACAGGAGTAAGACTGCTTATAGTAAAAGAGCCACCCGGTTTAACCGTGGCGTAAAGAAAGGACGTTCTATACTAGCCGTTGGTGATGAACCCATGGCTGCCCTCATCTGTGTGAACCCTGAGCCCAGTGAAGCTCCATTCCTGCATAAACTTGGACATTTGCAAATAAAAATCAACGACAGACTCCTGGAGGAAGCGGAAAACATAAGGACTGTTTTTACGCCCTGGGGCGCCGACTGGACCATAAATTTTACGGAAAACAGGGATCAGGTTTTCTATTTAAAAACGGTAATCACCGACCAGGGTTTCAACGCAGTTTTTGAAACATCGGGGGATGTTATTTGGCAAGACGTTGAAATAATTTACGGCGGTTTTCTTTTTGGAGAAAGGACTTTTCAACCTGAATATTTTGTCGAAAGACCGGATAACCTGATACCTGTTGTGGCTGAAACAGTAAAGACAAGGGATATGGATTATATAAAAATATCGGCATTGGACGGAGGCTTTAATTATACCGGTAATCCCCCTGTTACCGAATACGCGGGATTTACTGTTTTTGGAGGAATTTCTGCCGTAAGCGGCGGGTTTGGCATTTATAGAATAAAAATCAAAAAAGATGAAAAGTACGGTATCTGTGCCAGGTTTGCCGATGAGAAAAAAACCATACTGTTTCCTGAGAACAAACCGGCGTTGGACAGAGAAATAAACCGGGAAAAGCAGCGTTTTGAAAAGCTGCTGGCAGCCTGTCCTTCAGATGTACCTGACAATATTCTGGATCTGGCGCTTAAACATGCGGTGCTGAATATGGACTATTTGTATACCGGCAGTGCCTGGTTTGAAGGCGGTCATTGGTGGAACTCTTATTTTACCAATAACAACCAGATATCCGCTGCAATTGCCCTTATGGATTTCTCCAAGGCTCGCAACGCACTGCTCTATTTTGGCCTTAAAGAAAAAGGTTATGGAGTGATACTGGCGGATGGACAACTTGATCCTAACGGGACATTTTCCGATGGCAGGGAAGATTTCCTGGCTTATGATGGTATCCCGTACTACCTTCACCAGCTTTATGAATATGTTGATGCTACCGGCGATACGGGGTTGTTTGATGTTGTTTGTGAAAATGTGATAAAAATGATCGAATCTTTGGAATTATCCCGAATGAATAACGGACTGTACAGTTGGCATCGAGCCTGTAATATGTTCTTGTATCAAGCCGATCATCTGCAGCTCCCCGGGGCTTCTTCATCGGTATCACTGATGATGGCAGGTATATATAAAAAACTTTCCGTCCTTTTGGGGAAAACCGGAAAAAACCGGCAAGCATTGCTTTATATAAAAAAGTCCGAAAACATTCTTGCTAAAACCATTGCGAAATTATGGGATAAAGAGCGGAAATTCTTCGTAAGCCACGAAGACTGGCAGGGCCATAAACATTTTGGCCATTATTACACGGATTTGGTTTTTCCTGCGCTCTATACGGATCTTCCCCCTGAATATGCCGAAAGAAGTCTCGATCACCTCAAACGTACCTTATTTATAAAAGCCGACTCAGGAAACCTCCTCATGCGTGTCGGCGATCTTAAGCCGTCATTATTTGGAAATGACAATGTGATGCCTACTCAAATGGCCGAGACCGCAAGGGCGTTTGCCAAATATGGTGAGGCTGCAGTTTGCGGTGAACTGCTCAAAAGCATTGCTCTGGCGGCAACGGTATACACCGAAGCTCCGGGCAGTTTTCCTGAGCGTCTCTCAGATGACGGGAAGGGTGAATACAATTACATGTTCGGAAATCCCGCCGGAGCCTATATTTACGCTTATATCTGCGGCCTTTTCGGTATCAGGGCAGGCGATTACGGAAAGTGTCTCTATGTATCTCCAGCCTTTCCACCTGATTGGGATAAAGCAGAATTGCAGCTTCTTTATGGCGGACTCAAATACCGCAGATCCGGAAAAGTCCTTGAATATTATATCAATGCCGATCAAAGATTCAAAACTGTTATTTTCAGCGTTTGTCTTGATCCTATTGAAAACCTCGATATCAGTATTAACGGAAAAGCCGGTGAATACACGGTAGAACACCGGCTGACCCGTGATGTTGTTTCAATCCGCATTGATCAGCAATTTCTGGTTTCCGGCGGAGAGTACAGGGTACGGATTATTCCCCTTTATAGAAAAATTGCAGAAATCGAAAAGAATGAATGTGGTGATGGGCCAGCGCATAAACCCTGCGATAGCATTTCAGGGAAAAACCTGTCCTGGGAATTGCTCTCATCAAAACCGCTTGATATGGATCATCTCCTGATAAACGAAACCATACGGGCGTCCAGCGCATGGCGACAGGATAACGAGTACAAGCCGTGCTTTTCCGGTATAGATAGAAATTCAAATATCATGGAAATAGCGGGAGGCAGTTTTAAAATTATACCGGCGGAAAACGGAACAGGGTATTTGAAATTCTTGAGAGTTGCCTTTGGATACAGCGATCCAATAACAGGATTCACAAGGCATTTCAATGATTGCAGCAACCATGCCAGAATACCGGTAAGGCGGCAGGTTAAAAAGATATTCTTTTTTATGATGACCGAGGCAGACGCCAGGCTCACTTACAGCAAAATCGGATACATGTGTTTTGCGTACAGCGATGGTTCAACAGTCTATATGGACCTTGTCCAGGGGAAAAACATCTCTTCCCTTATAGAACCTTTTGCGGCGGATGCCGTTGCTATCGTGCCTGCGAAGGAAAGTGCGGACTGTGGATTTATACTGGCAATGGACGGCGATAACAGTAAAACGCTTTCTTATATTGATATTGATATCAATACCAGTGATGCGGATGTTGCGATTTTTGCCGTCAACATTTTGACATAAAAAAGAAGGCTTCCGGCGTACCTTGCGAAAGGTCGCCGTAAAAGTCTTCTATACATCCAATGAAGATACCGCGGGGGACCCGGGTATCTTCATTGGCCGCTGTTTACTATTTTATCGCGTATTTTTCACCGGCCGCCAACGCCTGGGTATAGGCGTCACGGTACCACTGAACTTCCCTG
>JAIRLQ010000226.1 GCA_031259345.1 Treponema sp. | reverse complement strand
CAGGGCGGGGACAATCACCGGAGCAAAAACGTCTATGGAATTCCCCGCTGGAGAGACCCGCCCTGTAGCAATGTTTCAGTGAAAAGCAATGTGGGTATTGCCCATGAGCAGAGAAAGCCCCGGTATGCAAATAAAAGGAACATAAGGGCGGGGCTCGTAAGCGGACTCCTCCATAGTTTTTGCGTAGGTGATTGCCCCCGCCCGTGGAGATAGAGTTATCTACAGCGTTTATTGCTTTATGATTATACACATGGCGCGCAGCGCGTAAGGAGTTTCGTCCATCTAGCACCCAGCCGGGGATGCGCCCGGGCGTCCTGTTTGGATTACGGAGTAAATGTACTTGTATAGCGGCCAGCGTAAGGGATTGCCCCCGCCGCATATATGGCAATTGACGATCATTATTCAAACTGGTATTCTGTACTTCAACCGAATATTCAGTGGAGTACTATATGGCATCTATCAAAAAACCCGTGGAAAAGCAAGATGAGGGTATAAAAAGCGAACTTATCCGGCGTTTTAAGGCAAATCCGTTCCTTTTTCTTGGGACAATTTTTATTCTTCTTATAACTATTGTTGCGTTTGTGTTTGTTCCCGCCTTTTCGGGGATTAACGAACGGGAACTGACGGATCTGACCTTTGGATATTACGATAAAACCCCTATATCCTATGTTCAGGACAATTATTTTTATCAGGTCCAGCAGATGATAGCCCAGCAGTACCAGTCCAATCTAGACGAAACCAACTATTCCTTTGTTCAGTTCCAGATTTGGCGTCAGGCTTTCGAAATGGCGGCAGTTAGGGCGGGTATGTTGGACGAAATGAAGCTGGCAAATTATGCCGCGCCGGAAGACGCGGTTGACAGGGAGATGGCGCTGCTGCCGGAATTTCAGGAAAACGGTCGCTTTTCTGCCGCGAAATACCGTAAACTCAGCAAAAACCGTCAAATGAGCCTTTGGCGGCAGGTTCAGGAAAACATCACCGCAAATCATTATATCCGGGATTTGACGGAGCTTAAAACATCTACCAAAGAATCCGCTTTTGTAATCAATATGGCATATCCCCAGCGCACGTTTGACATGGCGGCTTTCCCCATAAGTTCTTACCCTGATTCGGAAATTATCGCTTATGCCGAGGCAAACCCGGCTTTGTTCAGGACAACCCATCTTTCGCGGATAACCCTAAGCTCAAGCGAAAACGACGCCAGCCAAATACGCGCGTCCATTCAGGACGGCACTACAAGTTTTGAGGATGCCGCCAGAAATAACTCTGTTGACGCATGGAAAGAAAACTCAGGCGATTCGGGCAGCCGCATGGCCTATGAGCTTTTTATTGAGCTTCCCGACGAGGCGGTCCGGGAAACGATTATCAGTCTGGCGCCGGGCACCTTGAGCGAGGTAATTCCGATTGGCGAGGGGCGCTGGGGCTTCTACCGCGCCGAAGAGGAGGTCCGCCCGGCGGATACTTCCGATGCGGCTATGTTAAGTAAAATCCGCGGTTATGTAATGAACAACGAGCGGGGCCGGGCGGAAGATTGGCTTATAACCAGGGCCGAAGAATTTATCGCCGCTGCCAAAGAAAAGGACTTTGATTCCGCCATTGCCGATAAGGGGCTGGAAAAAAAGAATTTTGGGCCCCTGCCGATAAATTACGGCAGCGCCACGATTTTCCCGGCGGTTTCTTCCGCAGGAGTCGCGGAATTAAGTGCCGCCGGGACTAACGAAAATTTCTGGCGGGCCGCTTTTTCCACTCCCCTCAACACAAGTTCCGAACCCCTGGTTTTGGGCGATAATGTAGTGGTTCTTTATCCTTTAGAAGAAACCGCCGAAAGCGCCGATGACAACAGCTACATGTCCGCCTATTTTTCCTACTGGCTGAACGAATCGACGGATCAAAGTATACGCAACTATTTTATGAACTCCGGCAAATTAAAAGATAATTTCTGGGATGTCTACCAGAGAATCTTTGGCTTCTAACGACCTTCCCCCGGAAATGCCCCGGGAGTTTCCTGCCCGCCGGGGTAATTCCGTTTTTTATAAGGGCAAAACCCTTCTTTCGCGTTTAGATCCTGTGGCGCAGGCCGAAAAGCTTGTAAGCCAAATTCAATGTACCGAAAGGACTCTTTACTTTTGCCCTTCCCCCCTCTATGGCTACGGTCTGGATGGGCTTCTTAAAAAATTAAAAAATAATTCCGCTGTTCTTTGCGTAGAATCCGACGCGGCCCTTTACGATTTGTCCCTAAAAAATATGGCGGCCCTTCTGGAGCGGGAAAAGCAAAGCGGCAAGCTGGCGCTGTGCAAAGTTAATGATGAGAACGATGCCCCGCAGCGGCTTTGCGCAACAATAACAAAGCTCTGGGGCGGGCGGCGTTTCCGCCGTGTAGAGCTTTTGCGTCTCGGCGGGGGCTGGCAGCTTTTTCCCGAATTGTACGAAAAGATGGAAAAAGCGGCGCGCCGGGACATGGCGCTACGGTGGGGCAATGCCATGACCCTGATACGCCTGGGGCGCCTTTATTGCCGGAATTTTATCAAAAATATCGCCCTTATTCCAAAACTAAAAAGCATAGGCGGCCTGTCTTTTGGAAACGCCCCCCTTTTGGTTCTTGGGGCGGGCCCTTCGCTGGACGGATTACTTTCGGAAATCGAAAACTTTTTCCGTCCTGTTTTGCGGGACGGGGCCAGGCGGACTTTTAAAATTATCTGCGTCGACACTTGCCTTTCTGCCCTTAAAGACCGGGACATAAGGCCCGATCTGGTTGTGGTTCTGGAAAGCCAGCACTGGAATCTGTCTGATTTTACCGGCTGTAAAGGATGGGCCGTGCCTCTGGCGTTTGACCTCTCGGCGCTGCCGTCCTCAAGCCGGGTTCTGGATGGGGAAACATGGCTTTATTGGACGCCCTGGACGGAAATTAAACTTTTTGGCCGCCTGGAAAAGCGCCGCCTCCTTCCTTCCGCCCTAAATCCCCTGGGCTCGGTTGGGCTTAGCGCCGTGGAAATTGCCCGCAGGCTCAGTTCAGGGCCCCTTGTCATAGGAGGGCTTGACTTTTCCTATACTCCGGGCCTTTACCATGCCAGGGCTACGCCGGGGCATAAGGTAAAGCTTTTTAAGACAAACCGCTTTCGCCCGGTTCTAAACGCCGAGGCCGCTTTTCGTACCGGTACTTTTCCGGCGCTTTCCAAAATCGGGAGCGGGGTACGGAGCGATCCTGCCATGAGAAACTACCGTAGCCTTTTTGAAGAAGAATTTGCGGCCGACAAAAGGATTTTCGACATTCAGGGGCCGGGTCTGCCTTTGGGCCTAAAAATCCTGACCATCGAAGAAGCCTGCGGAATTTTATCCGCGAAGCCGGACAGTGAAAAGAAAACGCAAACAGTAAAGGCCGAATTAAATCCGGCTTTAAAAGCCGCGGCGGAAGAAGAAGCGGGGATGCTTGCGCGTTTGCGGGATTTACTGAGCGGGGAAACAACAGGGCCGCAAAACGAGCTTTGGGGGCTTTTGGACGACCTGGATTATCTTTGGGCGCATTTCCCGGAATATGCCGGGACAGGAAAAAGGCCGCCCCCATCTTTGGATATTTCGTTCTTAAAACGGGTACGCGCCGAAATTGATCTCTTTTTAAAATTGTGGAACAATCTTATTCATCTTTTGTCTTAAGCACCGCCAGGAACGCGCTTTGAGGCAGTTCCACATCGCCTACCATCTTCATGCGTTTTTTGCCTTCTTTTTGCTTTTCAAGCAGCTTGCGTTTACGGGTAATGTCGCCGCCGTAACATTTTGCAAGCACGTCCTTCCGCAAGGCATTTACGGTTTCCCGGGCAATTATCTGGCTGCCAACGGCCCCCTGAATGGGGATCTTGAACTGCTGCCTGGGGATCTCATCCCTAAGGCGTTCACACACCACCCGTGCGCGGTTATAGGCGTTTTCCCTGAACACAAGCTGGGAAAGGGCGTCAACGGGCTTGCCGTTAAGGAGTATGTCAAGTTTCGCAAGCTCCGTGGGTTTGTACCCGGTAATATCGTAATCAAAAGAAGCATAACCCCGGCTGATGCTTTTAAGGCGGTCGTAAAAATCAAAAAGCACTTCCGCAAGGGGCATGTCATAAATAAGCTCGACCCGTTTTTCATCAAGATAGGTCATATTTGTCTGGACGCCCCGCTTTTCCATGCACAGGGTCATAATGTTCCCCAGGTAGTTTGACGGGGTAATCACCGAAGCCCGAATATAAGGCTCTTCGGCTCTGCCGATGCGACCTTCGTCGGGGTATTCCATGGGGTTATCCACCATTATTTCTTCCCCGGTATTAAGGAACAGCTTGTACTTTACCGATGGAGCGGTAAAAATCACGGATTGATCGAACTCGCGTTCAAGGCG
>JAIRLQ010000179.1 GCA_031259345.1 Treponema sp. | reverse complement strand
TGTGTCTACATTATAGACAGACTCTAATTATGCAAAAGGATATCCAAAGATACGGACAGGCATTGTCCAAAAGGGGTAGAGTAGGGCAGACATGGGCATTGAGGAATCTCTTAACGAGTTTAAAGCCGTTTTTTCCATACCTTTTCCCAATGGTGTTTCTTTAAGCCTTTTTGGGCAGAAAATAAGTTCTCTGGAAATAAACGAAACGGTGCTCGTTTCATGGATCGTCATGGCTATCCTGATTGGCGCTTCCCTGCTTCTAACCCGTAAGCTCTCCCGGATTCCCAAAGGGGCGCAGATTTTTCTGGAATGGGCAGTGGATTTTTTGAACGGTTTTTCCAAAGCCCAGTTCGGCAAGCGCTCCCAGGTGTTCGGACCCTACATTGGGACAATTTTTCTTTTCATTTTGCTGGCAAATTTGCTGCCCGCCGTCTCCCCGGTAGCCATAAGGCTTTTTGGGGTAGAGCCGCCTTTTGCCTTAAAACCGCCGACCCGGGACATCAACCTTACGGCAGCCCTTGCAATGATGACAATTATAATTGTTTTGATTTCGGGGCTTAAAGCCCGGGGGCCCGTGGGCTGGTTTAAAAACCTTTTTACCCCCATAGCTTTTATGCTCCCCTTCAACCTCCTTGAATACATAATCAAACCGCTGTCGCTCTGCCTTCGTCTTTACGGGAACATTCTGGGTGGCTATATCATTATGAGCCTGATAGAAAACGCCATGCCCATTCCGCTTTTCGCGCCTGCGGCGCTTTCCGTTTATTTTGATTTTTTTGACGGTATGATTCAGGCGGTAGTCTTTACGTTCCTTACCACTCTGTATATTTCCGAGGCGGTAGGAAGCCATGAATAAGCGCATTGGCCTTGTTCAATAACCCGGTTGATTTTTGAACAAGGCTTTGCAAAATGCGGGTCATTTTGCTGTTTTTAGCGGTTGTTGTTCCGAAACTGAAGTTTTGGGAAAGCCTCTAATTTTACTTAATTTTTTACAAGGAGAGTTTATGGATTTAATGCATCTTATCGGAGCGGGCATCGCGGTCCTTACAGGCCTGGGAGCAGGTATCGGTATTGGCATCGCCACATCGGGGACTACCCAGGCTATTTCCCGTCAGCCCGAAGCTTCGGGAAAACTTATGCCTGTTTTCATTCTGGGTATAGCCCTGGCGGAATCCACGGCCATTTACGGCTTTGTGGTTGCTATTCTTATCTTTACAAAATGATAGCCTTTTCACTCTCTACCTTTCTGGTAACTGTTATCAATGTGGGGATACTCTTTTTTGTGCTTAGGGCGGTTCTGTTTAAGCCGGTTACAAAGTTTATGGCGGATCGCAGCGCCAAAATTGAGGACGCTATAGCCCAGGCGGAAAATGACAGGAACGAGGCAAAGGACATGCTTGCCCGGTACGAGGAAAAGCTTAAAAAGGCCGAAGTTGAATCCGCGGATTTAATCCGCAAGGCAAAAGCAATCGCCGGTGAAGAAGCGGACAGGATCATAGCGGACGGTAAAACCAAGGCGGAAAATATCTTGTCTTCCGCCAAAGAACAGATCTCGGCGGAACAAAAGGCGGCTATGGCGGAATTCAGAAAAGAAGCCGCCCGGCTTGTTACAGCCGCGTCGGGCAGGCTTTTGGGCAGGGAGCTTAAAAGCGAAGACGACAAAACATACGCCGGCCTGCTTCTTGACGAGATAGGGAAAAACTAAAAAATGTTTACTCCCGGGCGCTGGGCAAAGGCATATACGGATTCCCTTGGCGGCAAAACCAAAGAAGGTCTTGAAGTTTTAAAAATCCTTGAAGGGTGTATCAAAAAAATAAAAGGCGAGGTTTTTGGCAGCTTTCAGGCTGAAAAGCTGGAAGCTTTTATACTCCATGCGGGCTCGGAAGCCGGAATTCCCAAAACTGACAGGGCATTAACGGTTTCCGCACGCCTTGCCGCTCTGCTGATTAAAAAGAATTATTTTTATCATATTGACAGTATTATTGCCGAGGTGGAAAAGATCCTTGACAGGGAAAACGGCATCTTCCGCGTAAAAGCCGAATCGGCTTTTCCCCTGGAAGAGGAAGTTGAAAAAAAAATCGCCGGGGCTGTAAAGAAACGCCTGGGCGCAAAAGAAATCAGGCTGGAAAAAGAATTGAACCCCGCCCTAATCGGCGGATACAGGCTGCATATAGGCGACGAAGTAATCGACGCCAGCGTGCGTTTGCAGTTAAAGAATATGGCGGCGGAACTTGCCGCGGCGGAAGCGGACAGGGAGTAATTGATGGCAAATTACGGAGAACTGACAAAAGTTCTTGAAGAAAAAATAAAAAACTGGGAAGGCAAGGCTTCTTCCGAATCTACAGGTTTTGTAGTTGAAGTGGGCGATTCGGTAGCGACAGTGTACGGTATTTCCAAAACCGTTTACGGGGAGTTGATAGAATTCGCTTCCGGCGCCATAGGCATTGCTCTTAACCTGGAAGAAGACGGCGTTGGGGTGGTGCTCTTATCCGGAGAAGACGGCGTTAAAGACGGGGAAGAAGTAAAAGGTTCAGGCCGCGTTGTATCGGTGCCGTCCGGCAAGGGAATTCTGGGCCGGGTGGTTAATCCCCTGGGCATTCCCATAGACGGCAAGGGCGCCTTTCAGGCTGAAGAGTGGCTGCCCATGGAAGCTCCGGCCGCGCCTGTTATCGACCGCGGCCCTGTGGATACTCCCATGCAGTCGGGGTCCATCTCGGTGGACTCCATGATCCCCATAGGCCGGGGGCAGCGGGAACTTATTATCGGCGATCGCCAGACCGGCAAGACTGCCCTGGCCATTGACGCCATAATCAACCAGAAAGGTAAAGATGTGTACTGTGTGTACTGCGCCATAGGTCAAAAATCTTCGTCTGTGGCGGCAATACTTCACAATCTGGAAAAGCACGGCGCTATGGATTACACTTTTGTCGTCCTTGCTTAGGCATCGGACTCCGCGGCTCTGCAATATCTGGCGCCTTATTCGGCAGTGGCCATGGCGGAACATTTTATGCACAAAGGGAAGGATGTCCTTATCGTTTACGACGATCTTTCCAAACATGCCGTGGCTTACCGTACCATAAGCCTGCTCTTAAGGAGGCCGCCGGGGCGGGAAGCTTTTCCGGGCGATGTATTCTACCTTCACTCGCGGCTTTTGGAACGGGCGGCAAAGCTGTCAAAAGAAAAGGGCTCGGGATCGATTACCGCCATGCCCATTGTAGAAACCCAGGCGGGGGACATTTCTTCTTATATACCCACAAACGTAATTTCCATCACCGATGGACAGATTTTTCTGGATTCAGAATTATTTAATTCCGGTTTCAGGCCTGCCATTGATGTGGGCCTTTCGGTAAGCCGCGTCGGCGGTTCGGCCCAGTTTAAGGCAATCAGAAAAATCGCCGGGCGTTTAAGGCTCGATCTGGCCCAGTACCGCGAAATGGCGTCTTTCGCCCAATTTGGAAGCGACCTGGACAAAGCGACCCAGGACAAACTTGCCCAGGGAACAAGACTTATGGAAGTGCTTAAACAGGCCCAGTATTCGCCATACACAACCGCCCAGCAGTATACGATTCTTTTTATTTCCCTTAACGGCTTTCTTCTGGATATAGCTGTTCCTAAAATTTCGGGCTTTATTAAAGGCTTTCTTGAACACCTGGAAATGCACAACAAAGATATGTTAGTTAATATTAATAAATCCGGAGAATCTTCCCCGGAAATAGAAAACGAATTAAAAACCGCCGTTCAAAATTACAAACAGCGTTTCAAAGGAGCATAGAAATGGCTAATTCCAGGGATGTCCGCCTGCGCATGAGGGCCATAAGGCAAACATTGCAGATTACCAAAGCCATGAATCTAATCTCTACATCAAAACTGCGCAAAGGCCGCAGGGTTCTTGAAGACGCGGTTCCGTTTTTTAACAGAATCCAGACTTCGATGTTTGATATTTTGTCCGGCGCGGGAAAAGTAAGAAGTGAATTTTTTAATCCCCAGGGGAGGGACGGAAATATACGCACTGCCATTATTGTGGTAACAAGCGACAAGGGTCTTGCGGGCGGATACAATGCAAATATTTTTCGGGAAGTTACCCGTCTTTGCGCGGAAGTAAAAAATCCTATTCTGATTTTAATCGGCGCGATAGGATACCGTTACTTTATCCATTCGCCCTATCTGATTATCGAAAACTTTTCGTACAAATCCCGGCTGCCCGAACTTGATGACGCAAAAGAAATTGCCGATTATATTATCTCACAATATTCCTGGGGTATGTTTAACCAGGTGCATATTGTGTATACCCACATGTACAGTTCCATAAAGCTCATTCCCACAGCCAGGCAAATTCTTCCTGTAAATGCCGGCCTGCTCCAAAAAAAATTCGAGGCCGAAGGCGCAAAACGGGTGGAGCTTCAATTTGAATACTGGCCTTCGCAGGAAATAGTTTTTGATACCTTGGTGCCCCTTTATGTTAAGGGAATTATTTACGGCGCCCTGATAGAAGCCTACACAAGCGAACAGAGCGCCCGTATGTCCGCAATGGACGAGGCAACCAAAAATGGCGAGGATATGCTGAATGTATTACAGATTAATTACAACAGGGCCCGCCAGGCGGGCATAACCCAGGAGATGACAGAGATTATCGGAGGGTCGTCAGCAATAGCTCAATAAGCAGTGAGGAATTAAAGATGGGAAATATTGGACATATAACACAAATAGTAGGGCCTGTGGTGGATGTACGTTTTGAAGAAGGGAAGATTCCCCCAATTCTAAACGCCCTTACGGTAAACCCCGGAAGTGAAAAATCCGTTGTGCTTGAAACCCTGCAGCATATAGGCGATTCCAGGGTCCGCTGTGTGGCAATGGAAGCCACCGAAGGGCTTGCCCGTGGAATGGAAGTTAGCGACACCGGAAGCCCCATTACGGCGCCTGTGGGCGATGAAGTTCTGGGGCGCATGTTTTCCGTTACCGGAAAAATCATTGATAACAAAGGGCCTTTTACTGCAAAAGAATACGCATCAATTCACCGCAGAGCGCCGGAGTTTTCGGAACAGCGGCCCGCTACGGAAGTGTTTGAAACAGGCATCAAAGTTATCGACCTTATCGCCCCTTATGCCAAAGGCGGAAAGATAGGACTCTTCGGCGGCGCCGGTGTTGGCAAGACTGTTGTTATTATGGAATTAATACGCAACATCGCTACGGAACATTCGGGTTACTCGGTATTTGCCGGCGTCGGCGAAAGATCCCGTGAAGGGGCGGAGCTTTGGAGCGATATGAACGATTCGGGGGTTATCGACAAAACAGCCCTGGTTTTTGGGCAGATGAACGAGCCCCCGGGGGCGCGTATGCGGGTCGCCTTGACAGGCCTTACCATGGCGGAACACTTTCGGGACAAAGCAGGCCAGGACGTTCTTCTTTTTATCGATAACATTTTCCGCTTTATCCAGGCCGGCGCGGAAGTGTCCGCCCTGCTTGGACGTATCCCCAGCGCGGTGGGTTATCAGCCGACGCTGGCAAATGAAATGGGCGCGTTGGAAGAACGAATCGCGTCCACCTCAAAAGGTTCCATCACCTCAATTCAGGCAGTTTATGTACCTGCCGACGATCTTACCGACCCGGCCCCGGCGACTACCTTCGCCCACCTTGACGCCACTACAACCCTGTCGCGTTCAATCGTTGAACTGGGCATTTACCCCGCCGTCGATCCCCTCGCTTCATCTTCGCGTATCCTCGATCCGTCAGTTGTCGGACAGGAACACTACGAAACCGCGCAGCTTGTTAAAAATAATCTTCAGAGCTACAAGGAGCTGCAGGATATTATTGCCATACTCGGTATGGACGAGCTTTCGCCGGAAGACAAACTCCTGGTATCCCGGGCCCGCAAGATGCAGCGCTTTTTCAGCCAGCCCATGTTTGTGGCGGAAAAGTTTAGCGGCATTAAAGGCCGCTATGTCCCGGTTAAAGAAACCATACGTGGCTTTAAGATGATCCTTTCCGGAGAATGTGATTCTATTCCCGAGCAGGATTTTTTTATGGCAGGCTCCATTGACGATGTATTTGAAAAATCAAACGACTCATAGGAAGGCGTAAAGCATGGCGGTACTTTTTCCTTTTGAAGTTCACACACCCTACCGCCGCTTCTATTCAGGCCAGGTGGAAGCGGTAATTCTAACCTTGATTGACGGCGAGGTCTGCGTCTACGCCAATCATTCGGCGGTAACGGCCCCGGTATGCACAGGTTTATTAAAAATCAAAGATTCCGGCGGCGCCTGGAAAACGGCTTTTATCGCAGAAGGCATAATCGAAGTAAAAGAGCATAAAACCGTACTTATGTCCGATTCCGCAGAATGGCCAAACGAAATTGATATTGACCGCGCAAGAAAAGCAAAAGAAAAGGCCGAAGAAATAATGAAAGACGGTTCAATGAAGTTTGATATAGAAAACGCCGCCGCTTCTTTCAAAAGGGCAGAGATGCGGATTAAGGCCTGGGAGATGGGGAAAGGAAATTAGACGTGGAAGTATTTTTGCAATTTTGGGGCGGGGCCGGATATTTTCTGGCTAAAGTTTTACTTGTCCGCGCGGAATTTGTTAATAAAGACAAAAATTTACGCCTTATCGGATGGTTTCTTTATTTGTTTGCTTTACCCGCATGGGTTATTCTTTTGATAAGCAAACAAAGCTGGATTGCGGCTTCAATTGAAACAGCCGGTGTTCCCGCAATAATACTTGGTATTGTAATGACTTGGAAGCAAACTAATAATCCAAATAAAATTATTGACTGGAGTATCAGGATATTTACTTGTTTAATGATACTGTTTGGCGTTTCATATAGCATTTATACATTTAATGGAATAAGAACATTTTCACAAATATTGGAAATAATAATTATATTTGGTTATCTTGTGAGTAATTATCTGCTTGCAAAACGGAATCCTTTTGCATGGCTTATGTTTATGGTGGGACTTATAAGCATGAGTGTTTTAATGTATATACAAAACAAACCAATATTGACTATACAGCAATTAATTTCATTAATACCCGCAATTATAGGTTTTATAAAAAACATGAATCAGACAAAATTAAAAAATAAAAAGGAATAACCGGAATAAAGGAGCGAATCATGGAATATACTCACAAAATTAAATCGCCGGTTGGGATGCTCACTGTATCAAGTGATGGTAAAAATATTTGCGGGCTCTGGATTGAAGGACAAAAATACTTTGCGAAAACATTGAGAAAAGATGTTTTGGAACAAAATATGCCTATATTTGAAAATGTTCAGAAATGGCTTGATATTTATTTTTCGGGCAAAGAACCGGATTTTATGCCGCCGCTTATGCCTAAAGGAAGCCCGTTTCAAAAGTCGGTATGGAATAATCTTTGTAAAATTCCTTATGGAAAAACCACAACCTACGGAGAACTTGCAAAACAACTTGAATTTGAAAACAGGGATAAACGTACATCCGCGAGGGCAATTGGCGGGGCGGTAGGCCATAATCCCATTTCTATTCTAATTCCCTGTCATCGGGTAATAGGGAAAAACGGCAATCTTACAGGATATGCGGGCGGTATTGACGCAAAAATGACACTTTTGAAACTGGAAGGCATTGTTTATTGATCATTGTTATTGATATGGTGCGCTAACTTTCGTAAATTACCCTTGCAATAGGCATGCGGCGGCCCATGCCAAAGGCGCGCTTTGAAACCTTTAATACCGGCGGAGCCTGACGGCGTTTGAATTCGGCTCTGGCTACGGTTTTAATAATCCACTGTGCCAGTTCGTCATTCCAGCCGCGTTTTACAATTTCGCCTTTTGAAAGATTTTCGTAAAGATAAAGGCGAAGGATCTGGTCCAAAACATTGTAAGGCGGAAGGCTGTCTTGGTCTTTCTGGTTGGGACGCAGCTCAGCCGAAGGGGGCTTGTCAATAATCGCTGTGGGAATAATCGCTTTGCCCCCCGCGGCTAGGGCCCGTTCGTTTATGCGCCTGCACAGGGCAAACACTTCGGTTTTAAACACATCTCCAATGGGCCCCAATGCTCCGTTGGTGTCGCCATAGAGGGTACAATATCCCATGGCAAGCTCGCTCTTGTTTCCCGTGGTAAGAAGCATGGAATTAAACTTGTTGGAATACCCCATTAAAAGAGTTCCGCGAATACGGGCCTGCAAATTTTCTTCGGCTATGTCAAAAGGTTTATTTTCAAAAACTTCTTCCAGGCTTGATAAAAACGCGGAAAAGATCCCTTCTATCGGAAGGGTCTTATAGGGGCAGCCGAGATTGGCTGCCAGCTCTTTGGCGTCATCTTTTGAACCCTGGGAAGAAAAACGCGACGGCATGGAAAAACAGACTACATTGTCCGGCCCCGCGGCTTTTACCGCAAGGTATGCGACCAACGCCGAATCAATGCCCCCCGAAAGCCCAAGGTGCGCCCGGCTAAAACCGCACTTTTTCATATAGTCCCTGATTCCTGTTGTCAGGGCGGTTTCCATAATATCCAGTTCATAGGCAGAAAGGCCGGCGTCTTCGCAATGAGTGCCGGGATAAATGCCGGGAACAGGCTCTGATTTTGAAGGCACAAGGGCGCTGTTCCAAATTAGAAAATCTTCGTCAAAAGCTTTTGCTTCCGTCAACCCTTTGTTTCCGCCTCTGTTCATTACAAAAGACCGTCCGTCAAAAATGATCTGATCATTGGCGCCCACGGCATTGACATAAATCAGGGGTATGTTCCCCCTAAGGGAAATACGCTCGGCAAGCTCTTTGCGTACTTTAAGCTTGCCCGCCTCATAGGGCGAAGCTGAAGGAGCGCAGAGCAGGGTGACGCCCTGATCCAAAAGTTCCCTAACCGGATCTTTTGTGTAGACCGTTCCGGGGATGCCGGTTTCGCGCCACAGATCTTCACAAATGGCAACGCCTATGCGTTCGCCCTTGTATTCAAACAGATCCCAATTCCGGGCAGGCTCAAAATTGCGGGCCTCATCAAAAACATCGTAGGTTGGCAAAAGGGTTTTAAGCTGCTGGAAAACCAGCCGCCGCTTGTGCAAAATGCCGTACACATTTACCAGGCTCTTTCCCGATTGAAAGGGATTCCGGTTTACAAAACCCAGCCCCACAGCGATTTCCGGGGGAAGTTCCTGCTGGAGCATTCTGACGGTTTTAATGTTAAGCTCCGTAAAGCAATCCTGATCAAGAAGATCCATCGGGGGATAACCGCAGACAGCAAGCTCGGGAAAAAGAACAAGGTCGGCTTTTTCCTCCTCCGCGCGGCGGGCAAACTGTAATATTTTTTCTTTATTACCTAAAAAATCCCCAATGGTAGAATTTATCTGTGCTATTGCAATGCGCATAAAACCCTCTTAATCCGCCAGATACTCTTTTAACTGTCCGGTAGTTTTTTCATCAATCCTGGCTTCTACTTCAATATAGTCTTCTTCATAGCTTTCGGAAAGTACCGATCCGTTTCGATGTGTCAAAGCCGCCAGATCCGGCCTTGTCAGGGGAAAACGGAAACGCCGGGCTTTATCCGAAAGCAGGGCTTCCATTTTCGCTAAAAGTTCACCCAGGCCCGAGCCGCCGGCGGCGGAAACCGGGATCGCGCCGGGATAATTTTTCAGAAGCCCTTCAAGGGCTTCCTGGGCTTCGCTTTTGTCAGCTTTATTAAGGACAGTTATCATGGGGATGGCGTCGGCGCCCAAATCCCGCAGAACTGCCATGGTAGTTTTGTAGTATTTTTCCGCCGCCTCGTCGGAGGCGTCCAGCACATGGATAAGCAGGTCCGCCAGGCTTGCCTCTTCCAGGGTAGAGCGGAAAGCGCTGACCAAAGAATGGGGCAGCCGGCGTATAAAGCCGACGGTATCCGAAAGAATCACCTGGGCGCCGCCGGGAAGGGTGAGGGCTCTGCTTGCGGAATCTAAAGTAGCAAAAAGCTTATCCTCTACCGGAAAGTCCGCGCCGGTCAGGGCATTAAAAAGGCGCGATTTCCCCGCGTTGGTATAGCCCACCAGAGCGCATATCCGGGCGCCTTGCCGCCGCCTGTGCTTGCGCTGGAGTTCCCGCTGCCGCCTGACAGCTTCAAGCTCCCCTTCGAGCCGCAAGATACGCTGTTCCACAAGGCGGCGGTCTGTTTCGAGCCTGGCTTCACCGGAGCCCGTGGTACCATAGCGTCCGCCCCGCTGGCGGTTAAGGTCTATGTATTTATGCCTGAGCCGGGGCAGGGAATAATACAGTTCCGCCAGACGCACCTGGAGAACGGCCTCTCTGGTTCGCGCCCGGCCCGCAAAAATCTGCAGAATCAGTTCCTGACGGTCTATTACCGCGAGGCCCGAAAGCTTTTCCCAGTTCCGCTGCTGAGACGGGCTTATCTCCCGGTCAAAAACCAGGCACTCCGCCCCAAGGGAAAGCGCTTTTTCCGACAGTTCCCCGGCTTTGCCGCTCCCCATGCCATACTGAAGGGAATTTTTTCTGATATGTACGGTCTCGCGGCCTGCAATTTCCAGCCCCAGAGTATCCGCAAGGCTTAAAAGCTCCCCGGCAAGGGATTCAGCTTCGGTTTTTGCGGAATTTTCATCCCTGATACCAACCAAAAAAGCCCGGGGAGGCGTTTCCTTTACACTAAATGTTTCTTTCATCAATTTGGTTATAGCATAAAAACGCTGTTTTTATATACAAATCACATATAAATCATATTTTTTTTCATTTATATTACAAAATATGCCAAAAATGACCGATAATAATAAGAGGCTTTGAATTTGCATAATTCAGGATTTTCAAGTTGACTGTATCGCAGAAAGCGGCGCTTAGCCTTTTAATTTCCGTTGTACTCTTTGCCGGTTTTACAGTCTTGGCATATACAGGGCTTTTTGACCTGATAGAAACCAAATTTTATAATCCTTCAAAAACAGCTTCCCTCTCAAAAGAAGTTGCCGGCGACTCCGATTCCATAAATTCGTTTTTGCAGGATGTAGAATCCCGCTTTAATCTGACATTGCAGCAAGGCGCGGTAGAACGCAGCTTCCTGCCAAACCAGAGCCCGGAGGACATTCTTGAAAGATCCCGTATTTACGGAACCTTGCAGGAAACTATCGGCGGTATTCAATGGGTACGTTTTATTGATGCCGGCGGAATCAGGCTTCATTATTCAACCTACCAGCAGGATATACTCAGGCAGGACAGCGCAAGCACAGCCTACAGAAACTACACTGATATTTCCGGCATATTTCCCTACGAACAAATCGCTTCGGTGGATCAGGGCAAGCCCCGGATCATTGCAGACCAGGAAAACAGCCGCCTTTTATTTTCGTTCCCCTTTTACGACTCTTTTAACGTTTTCCGGGGAACCGCACTTTTTTCCCTTTCTGTCAGGGCCGTGGTCGAACATCTGATAAGCGAGGGGCGAATCAAGTTTAGCGACAGTGTTTCGCTAATTGCGGCCCCCCCGGGTTTTGTAATGGGAATCCCGGCTTCTTCGGGAACCGCCCTTAGTTCCCGGATTTCGTCAATCTGGAACGACAACATTCTAAACCTTACCTCGATTGTTTCTACAAGTTCCGGCACAAGCCTTGGCCTGGTGTCGGTAAAAACCGGCCCAAGATTTTTTGTAGGCCGTCTTGTTAACGAAGAAGTCCTTTCTTTTCCGCAGTTGATGAAAATTATTCTTCTTGCCGCTTTTTTCCTTACCGTGTATTTAATGATTTTCCTTTTGCTTAACCTGCGGCAAGATCCGCTTACCATTGTACAGAACCGCCTTAAAAAACTTCAGATTTCAATAATCGAACAATTTTACGAAAGAAAAAGTGATATTGATTGGGGCCGTTGGCGCAGGGAGCTTGAACAGCGGCGGGACGAAATAAAAAGCGAATTAAAACACGGACTAAAAGAAGGCGGCAAGAAGAAAGATGATATAGATGCCCTGATCGATAAATCTTGGGATGAGCTTTTGGCTGTTATCGGGGGCCGTAAAGAAAGCGGCATCGACGAAGCAAAGCTGGAAACCATTCTTAACAAGATACTTGCGGCGCCAGGGTTCCGGATACAATCCGCTGCGGCTCCCTTAAAAGAAACAGCTCCCGCGGGACAAGCGGCAGCTTTTGACCCAGAGCCCGTGGAGGAACTGGCGGAAGCCATGGAGGAACTGCCTGGGGAATCCGGCGAAGAAGCCGAGGCTGTGGAAGAGCTTGACGAAGCGGTAGAGGAAGCTGAAGAAGTTGAGGAACTGGCGGAACCCGTGGAGGAACTTGACGAAGCGGTGGATTCTTCTGTGACGGAATCCGCGGAAGAACCTGAAGAAGTTGAGGAACTTGTTGAAGAGCCCGAAGAACTTGAAGAACTTGTTGAAGAAGCCGAAGATGTTGAGGCTGGCGGTAAAGGGGCCAAAAAGCCTTCCAACGTTAAACTCGTTTTTGGTGACGATGACATCCCATATATTGTTGAATCCGCCGGCCTTGAACTGGTAGACGAAGATATTGATAAAGTCATGCAGACTATGCGTTCTGAAAATGACGAAGCCGAGGAACTTGAAGATCCGGAAGAGCTTGAAGAGCTTGAGGAACTGGAAGAACTTGAAGAAGAGGGCGCAGAAGAAGCCCAAAGCGCTCCCCAGGCAAAGCCCGGAATGGATTTGGCGGCTCTGGCCAGCAAGATCGAATTCAGCGTTGATACAGAAACCGAAGAAGACGCGCCGGCTCTTTCCGACCTTGAAGTTGTGTCCCCCTTTGCGAATATGTTTTCGGGCATTGGCAAAAAAGAAGCCGCTGCCGATGACGGTGCTGAACCGGTTAAAGGTGAAGCCAAAGACGAAACCGGGGACGAGGCCAAAGACAACGCAAAAAGCGGCATTGAAGAAATTGATTCATCGCAAAGGGATCATACCCCGGTCCCTCAGGTTGTTAATTCACCAAGCCAGGAAGATATCGCCAGGATAGAAGACAAAAAAAAAAGTCCGGAGCGGTAATTGATAATTCCGAGCCATCCCAATTGCTGCCATTTACAATCAATTCCGGCATGTCCCTGCTTTACAGACCCTTTATGATTGAAGAATATCCTAACCCTGCTATCCTTAAAAGCCTGGACATGGATGTAGAAATACCTGAACCCCAGGAATTCCAAAACAATGATGATACCGGAGACAAAATAATTGAAGAGCGCGACGGCATTCATTACATTAATAAAGAACTTCTGGAAACGGGCGGCTTTACCATAAAAGGCCTGAACGATGAATTTAAAAATCTGGTAGATTCAGTTGTCGAATAGTCTGGGGAACCAAAAACTACTTCATCAGGGTACGGGGATTAACCGTTAAGCCGTTTTTGTAGACCGTAAAATGAAGATGAGGGCCGGTGCTTAGTCCTGTAGACCCCACATCCCCGATACGCTGTCCGGTGCCCACATAGGCACCCATCTTAACCCTGGCTATATTTAAATGGGCATACAGGGTTCTGTACCCCGAATGATGGGAAATGACTATATAGTTGCCAAAGGTATCGTTATAGCCGACCATACTGACCCTTCCTGCCATAGCCGCTTTTACCGGCGCGCCGCTTGAAGCGCCTATATCCAGCCCCGAATGGAACTGCCGGTCACCGCCAAAGGGGTTTACCCTGATACCATAAGGCGAAGTTACCCAGCCTGTCACCGGCCAGATAAAAAGGTCCCCGTTGATTTCCTGCCTGTTAACCCAGTCCAGCCGCGCGCCGGGTATAAAAAGAACAGAATCCGCTTTGAGCTCTTCGGAGAAAAGCTCATTCACCACCGAGATGGCGCCGGGATCAACCTCGTGTTTTTCCGCTATCGAAGCAAGGGTATCGCCTTTTTTTACCTTGTAGTTAATGCCATCCTGATTTGGTATCTTTAAGACCTGCCCGATTTGTATACGCCGGGAATCTTTAATGTCGTTTACCGAAAGCAGAGTATCTTCGTTAAGCCCCGCGTTTTTTGAAATAAAACCTATCATGTCCCCGGCTACAACTTTGTATGCCGAATACGAAAGCATCCGGGGCTTTGAATACTCTTCGGGTTCGGGAATACCATCAAGTTCCATAACCGGCACTTCCATATTCAGAGAAATCTGTTCCGCCGCAAAGCCGCCGCCTATACCCGTGGAAGAAGCGGCAAAGAATGTATCCTGAGGGCCTTTAACTGCCGCTGTATCCGGCAGGGGAAAATACCATACAAGGTAAAAACACAAGAGGACCCGGAACAAAGCGCGAAGCTGCCTGTTCTCCGGGCTGTTAAAAAAGGTTTTTATTTTCAACCAATAAAAGTCCATTATCCCTTTTTCCCGTCATCTTTTTCCAGCATATTCAGCCGATCCCGTATTTCCGCGGCCCGCTCGTACTCTTCGGCGGCCACCGCGCTGTCCAATTCCCGGCTAAGCAGGCTCCGGGGGCTTTCGATCTTGCCTTTCATCACAAAATCTATGGGGCTTCCGGATTTTGCCAGCACTTTGGCGGCAACAAACAGCGGGCATTTGGCCCGTACCGCAAGGGCAAGGGCATCAGAAGGCCGTGAATCAATGTAAAGCGGGTTGTTTTCATCATGGCCGGGGCCGGTAAAGCAAAGACGGGAATAAAACACGTCATTTTTAGCATCCCTGATTTCTACCCGGTTAAGGGTGAAAAGAGCCGCTTTTACAAATTTAAGAAAAAGATCGTGGGTCAGGGGACGCTCGACCAAAACGCCGTCAAGGCCCAGTTTGATTGCCTGAGCTTCCGATGACCCGATAAAGATGGAGACTACCTGTTCAGCGCCCAAAGGCCGCAGCATCAGCAGGTTGCCTTCTTCTATTCTGGCGAGAGTCCAAATTTCCGCTTCAAGCAGTTCTTTCAAAGATCCCTCCTTCTTCATTAGCTTATCAAATCTATGAGCCCAATGAGAAGATCTTTTTGGGCAAATTTCAGACCGGAAAAACAATTCCGGCTTTCTTCTATCAGACCCAGGCCTTTTTGGCGGGCTTCTTCGATAACCCCGGCCTCTTCAAGGGCGCGGATAAACTCGCCCACCTCCGGCGAAGCAGCGCCCCCGGCCCTGGCGGCGGCAAAACAGGCGGCGGCAAAATCCCGCTTTTCGGGACAGCGCCTTAGGTACAGAAGCACAGGCAGGCTTTTTTTGCCTTCTACCACATCGTCGCCACGCTTTTTTCCGGCTATGCCGCCTGAAAGATTTTTAACATCATCCAGGATCTGAAAACCAACTCCCAGCTTTTCCGCTCCTTCCCCAAGTTCTTCCGCCAGGGCGTCATCCCCGGAAGCGGTACAGTAAAACCCCAGCCGCGCCGCAAGACCCGCAAGACAGCCGGTTTTAAGGCGGCACATTCTTTCGTATTCTTCGGGCGAGGGCAGGGAAAGAAAATTCCTGTGCCAGGCAATATCCATGGCCTGCCCAAGATGAAGCCGCCGCATGTAGAGGCCCCAGCTTTGATAAATCCGCAATTTTTGGGAGACGGGAAAATCCGAAGCTTCGATACAGGCCAGGGGTAAAAAGTAGAAAAAGGCCCCGGAATTAATGGCTGTATCATTCCCATAGATAAGATGAACCGCGGGTTTCCCCCGGCGTTCATCGGAATTATCTTCGATGTCGTCGTGGATAAGACTGGCGTTGTGGGGAAATTCTACCAAAGGGGTCAGACCAAGGGCGGCTTCCGCGGCGGCTTCCCCGCCCGCGCACATGGCCGTCAGGTACATCAATAAAGGCCGCCAGCGTTTTCCCCCCCGGTTCACCAAATCCCTTCCCGGCAGGCTTAAGCTGTTGACAAGGCTGCTTTGGACGCTGTCCCCGGGCAAAGAAAAGATCCCTTCCAGCCAGGACGCCCCCGGATTTTCGGGCAGCCAGCGCCGGATAACGGCTTCAATTTTTTCAAGCGCCAGAGTATACTCTGAATTGCTGGTTGTCATATAATTCCTTTATATTTTACATGAGCTTTGTCTCTCATGGAAGGTGTCTGGTGGCAAAAAACTACGAAAAACCCGATTTCTGGTCATTAAAAGCCCAAAAAGAAGGCTATCCTGCCCGTTCGGTTTACAAGTTTAAAGAGATGGACGAAAAATTTAGCCTTTTGAAGCCCCGTGTACGGATGCTCGACCTTGGGGCTGCCCCGGGAAGCTGGAGCCTTTATGCGCTCCGGAAGCTAAAAGGCGGCTCGTTTCTTGCGGCAGTTGACCTTGCCCCCTTGTCCAGGGTTTACGACAACGGGCTTTTTGACGGGGAAAATTTCTTTTTTATCCAGGGGGATATGACTTCGCCTGATATTAAAGAAAAGCTCCTTGCCAGGGGGCCCTATGGCCTTGTCATCTGCGACGCAGCCCCGGCTACTACAGGCAATCGCTCGATAGATACCATCCGCTCCCTGGATCTGGCGGAAACTGCTTTAGCCATAGCCGAAGCCGCCCTGACAAAAGGCGGAAACCTGGTGGTAAAAGTCTTTCAGGGCGGCGACAGCGCCTCGTTTTTAAAACAAATCCGGGCCGGCTTTGAAAGCGGCAAAAGTTTTAAACCCCAAGCCTGCCGTTCAGAATCTTTTGAAACCTATTATTTGGGGCTTGGAAAGAAATAAATCTTAGCAAGATGTTCCTCTGTTACCGCATATTTCAAGAAAAAAACGGTTTAAGATTGAGGCTTTCCTAAAACTTCAGCTTTTGGGAAAAGGCCCGATTATCAAAAATTTTTTAATGGATATGTTAGTCATCACGGAATACGTTTTCCCCCAAAAACCAGCCGGGCTTGGGGGCCGGTTCTTTTTTTATAAAATATTTACATTTGCTATTGACAAATGTTTAAATCATGGTTTATAATCTTCATTTAAGAACGCAAATGCGAGGGGTGTCCATGACGAAACAAAGTTTCGTACAGTAACTAACTTTCCGGACATCCCCAAATACAGACTTTTCAAGGAGAAGATTGAGGTATCAAATGTTGGTAACACTTAATGAAATGCTTCCAAAAGCCAGGAAAGAAAGATACGCGGTTCCCGCCTTTGACGTAGGTAATTACGAAATGGTCCGCGCTGTTATTGAAGTCTGCGACCAAATGCGTTCCCCGGCGCTTTTTATGTGCCTTAAGCCCGATCTCGAAGGGAACGGCCTGGGATTCCTTTCGGAAATGATACGCCATGCGGCGAAAATTTACGATGCTATTCCGGTATGCCTCCATCTGGATCATGCTACAGACCTTGAAGACATTAAAAAGGCAATAGACGCGGGGTTTACCTCTGTGATGTACGACGGTTCAACATTGCCGTTCGAAAAGAACGCCAAAAACACAAAAGAAGTAGTCATCTACGCCCACCAGCGGGGTATAAGTACAGAGGCTGAATTAGGACATGTAACCGACGCCATTGCGGGCAGCGGCGAAAGCGCCTTGACGGGCTGTACTGAAGAGGATATTGAAAACGCCCTGACCAATGTTGACGAGGTTAAGGAATTTATCCGCATTACCGATGTGGACTGCCTGGCGGTAGCGATTGGCACCGCCCACGGCGTATATGTTAAATCCCCCTTTCTGCGGCTGGACAGACTGGAAAAAATAAATTCCGTCAGCGTGAGACCCCTGGTACTTCACGGCGGGAGCGGTACGCCGGACGATGATATACGGAAAGCAATCAGCTTGGGGATTACCAAGATCAATATATTCTCGGAAGTGCTGAACGGCCTTAACTCGGGCCTTAAAGAAAAACTCAACGGCCTCGAAAACATGTCTTCCTGGCCTTCGGTGGTTTATAAAAAAGCGATTTCCAATATGAAAGAGGTAATAAGGCGCAAAATCGAAGTATTCGGGAGCGTGAACCGTATATGAAGATAACAGGAATAGGCGATCTTTTTATCCCCCATAATTATATACAAGCGGGAAAGTATTAAACCAAAGGGCTATGCCCTAATAAAACAAGAAAGGGAATGAGTATGAAAAATTTGAACAATCAGGTAGTTTTGATTACCGGCGGAACCAGTGGTTACGGCAAAGCTATGGCAAAGACGTTTCATAGCGCCGGGGCAAAGGTTATTATCGCGGCCCGTCATAGGGATTCCCTTGAGGCGGTTTCCCGGGAAATCGGCGGGATTGATACCGTTGAACTGGATGTTACCAATTTTTCCCAATGGCAGGCCGCGTATGCCCTTGTTCAGGAACGTTATAAAAGACTGGATG
>JAIRLQ010000495.1 GCA_031259345.1 Treponema sp. | reverse complement strand
TGTCTATAGTGGAGGTGTCATACCCGTTCCCATTCCGAACACGGAAGTCAAGCCCTCTAACGCCGATGATACTGCCCCTCTAAGGGGTGGGAAAGTAGGAAGACGCTTGGTTTTTTTTGGTTAGAGGCCTGGCCGTTTTGAAGTTCGGGACAGGTTTCATAGTGGGGCAGAAGGAGGCCGGTTCGTTTCCGGTCAGGAAGCTCTCTCCGTCTATTTGGTCCTTTTATACGCTTTTATCTCTTCCCGCAATCGCGACGCCAGTTCGTTCTTGTGTACCCGAACCTGCTCCATAGAGTCCCGGAAGCGCAGGGTGACTGTACCGTTTTCTTTGGACTCGTAGTCCACGGTAACGCAGAAAGGAGTTCCCGCTTCATCCTGGCGGCGATAACGGCGGCCTATTGCGCCCGCTTGATCGTAGTCGGTAGTATAATCTTCTTTTAATTCCTGCCGGATGTCCAGGGCCATTTCGGCAAGGCCGTCTTTTTTCATCAGCGGAAGAACGGCAACCGTAACAGGCGCTATTGCCGGGTGAAAGCGCAGTACGGTACGCCAATCGTCGCCGGACGCTTCGGTTCCGCCGCTGCCCTTGTCAGCCACCTTTTCTTCATCGTAGGCGTCGCAGATGAGCATAAGCAGAGTACGGGTAAGGCCCGCCGAGGTTTCAATAATGAAGGGGATATAGCGTTCGTTATTATTTTCCTGATCTATGTATTGCAAATCCTTTCCGCTGAATTGAGCGTGCCGGGAGAGGTCGTAATTTGAACGGTTGTGGACGCCTTCCAGCTCTTTCCAACCCATAGGGAAAAGGTATTCAATATCGTAGGCGTCTTTTGCATAGTGAGCCAGTTCGTCGCTTCCGTGCTGGTGCCAGCGGAGGCTGTCCATTTTAACGCCAAGTTTTTCATAATAGGCCCAGCGGCGTTCCTTCCATTTATTAAACCACTCAACATCCGTTCCGGGTTTTACAAAATACTGCATTTCCATTTGTTCGAATTCACAGGTGCGGAATATAAAGTTTTTGGTAACAATTTCATTGCGAAAAGCCTTGCCGATCTGGGCGATGCCAAAGGGGATCTTCATCCTGCTGCTTTGGATAATATTTTTGTAATTGACGTAAATGCCCTGGGCGGTTTCGGGCCTGAGGTAGACGGCGTTGCTGTCATCGTTTTTTTCTACCGGACCGATATGGGTTTTAAACATAAGGTTAAACTTGCGGGTGTCTGTTAATTCGCCGCCGCAATCAGGGCATTTTTTTGAGCTAAGATTTTCCTGGGGGATCTGGTCGGCGCGGAAACGGGCCTTGCATTTTTTACAGTCTACCAGGGGGTCGGTAAAATTTTCCACATGCCCCGACGCTTCCCAGACCCGGGGGTGCATCAGAATGGCTGCGTCCAGACCGACAATATCATCGTGAAGCTGGGTCATCTCGCGCCACCAGTTTCGGGCGATACGGTTTTTTAGCTCTATCCCCAAGGGGCCGTAATCCCAGGCGCCTGACTGGCCGCCGTAAATTTCCGAAGACTGAAACACAAAGCCCCGGCGTTTTGCCAGGGAGGTGATTTTTTCCATGGTCGCTTTGCCGCGGTTATCGGTTGAAACATCAGACATATTTCTCTCTCCTGAAACAACTGAAGCTGTTTCAAAACCAACCGGGTTTTGAACAAGCTCAACTATATATAAAAACTCAAACAATAGCGAGTGCGGTTCACGGGCTAATCCGCACGTTTTAGCCTGTTACTGCTTCTCTTTGCTTTTTAACAATTTCGACCGACGCGGCGCACGCTTTGGTGATGGAAGGATAATCCTTTGAGTTGAGCGCCTTGCGCTCGCAAAGCCAGCCGCCGCCGACTGCCGCAATCTGGGGTATAATATATTCCGCAAGGTTGCCAAGGTCGACACCGCCTGTGGGAACAAAACGCATCATCGGAAAGGGGCCTGAAAGGGCTTTTATCGCTTTGACCCCGCCGTATACGTTGGCAGGAAAAAATTTAACAGTAGTAAGGCCCATTTTAAGGGCGGCGTTTATTTCTGTAGGCGTAACGCAGCCGGGAAAAACGGCAATGTCCTTTTTAAGGCAGTATTCCACCAGTTCCGTATCAAAACCCGGCGAAACAATAAACGAAGCGCCCTTATCAATCGCCGCTTTGCATTGATCCGGATTCAGTACAGTACCGCCCCCAAGCAGTATCTCAGGACAGGCTGCGGCAACACGTTCAATGGCGTCAAGCCCCCCGGGAGTACGCAGGGTGATCTCCATAATGGGGATGCCCCCGTCCAACAGGGCTTTCGCGGCATCAAGGGCACAGTTTAAATCATCAATTACCACTACGGGAACAAGGCCCACAGCGCTGATTTTTTCTTTTACCTTGTCAGGGTTTTTATTAATCATAGTTACCTTCCTTAGATTTAGAGGAAAAAGCGGGCTTTGGCCGCTTCTTCTAACGCCGTTCCCAAAACCGGCCGGGTTTTGTGAACGGCTCTATTATCCATTATTTGCCCAAATTATTCCATAACGCCTGCGTGCGAAACAGGGCAAAAGCATTTACTTTTCACCGAAGAAAAAAAGAAGAATTCTAACCACGGAGAACACGGAGTAAGAGAAGAAAAGCATGTTTTTGGGAATGCCCCAACGGTTTTCTTGCTTTATTTGGCGAAGCCAATATGGTTTAATACCCCGGAGCTTGCTCCGGCTGAAATTGGCAGTATAATGGAGGGATGAGTAAACTTATACGGAAGGAACA
>JAIRLQ010000133.1 GCA_031259345.1 Treponema sp. | reverse complement strand
AAGCAATTATATAACATTATTGTGGAAATACCTCCTCCTTTAAATGATACTTCATCTAACTACAGCACATTATGCCACAGAACATAAAAAAATACAAGGGGGCATCCATACCTTTCGGTAACATTTTAAAATGAGGCATCTCGGGGAGGGGCAGCGTTGAATCAACCAACCTCGCCGTAAGCGGGTGTGTCCACATTATAGACAGACTCTGGTTAGGCCCCCGCATCTTTTCCTTTTTTCCTTAGAAAAATGCCTTCTATAATCTGAATCTGATCTTTTATTTTTTCGCGCTTTTATGTAGGATACTGATAATGGATAAACGTAATGATGTTACCATACTTGGATGTTAGACCTGGTTGATTATGTATACACTGCTTTGTATTTTCTTTGTTCTCACCGGGACGCTTACAGGCTGTTCCAAGCCGGAACCGACCCAGGCCGAATTTGTGCTGGGAACGGTTTGTACCATAACCCTTTATGACGCGGGAAAACCAAAGGTTTACCGTGCGATTTTTGACCGTTTGGTGGAAATCGAAAAGCGCATGAGCGTTGGCATGGAAGGAACCGATGTGTACCGCGTAAATGAGGCAGCGGGAATAGAAGCGGTAGTAGTTCATCCTACTGTTTTTGAGGTAATAGAAAGGGCGGTAGATTTTGCCAAACTTTCCGGCGGAGCCTTTGATCCAACCGTGGGCCCCCTGGTTTCCCTTTGGGGTATAGGGAAAGATAACCCCCGGCTTCCCGAGCAGGCAGAAATTGACGCGGCGCTGCCCCTGATAAACTGGCGGGATATTGATCTGGACCGGGAAAAGAGCACCGTTTTTTTAAAGCGGCCGGGCATGGCCCTGGATTTGGGGGCTATTGCCAAAGGTTATGCCGCCGATGAGGCAGCGGCGATTATCAAAAAAGCCAAAGTTCCACGGGCGATTATCGATTTGGGTGGGAATATCCTGGTCTATGGTGAAAAACCGGATGGAACCCCCTGGAGAGTAGGCATTCAAAACCCCCTGGAAACCAGGGGCGCCTATATCGGAATTGTAGAAGCCCGGGAAAAGACCGTTGTTACATCCGGCGTATACGAGCGCTATTTTGAATCCGACGGCGTACGGTATCATCATATTCTATCCCCCGCCCTGGGGTATCCGGTGCAAAACGGCCTTTTATCCGTTACCATTATCGCCAGCCGGTCCATAGACGCCGACGCCCTTTCCACCTCGGTATTTGCCCTGGGTTATAAGGAAGGCAGAGCCCTGATAGATTCCCTGGAAGACGTAGCGGGCATTTTTGTTTTTGATGATTTAAGCATACGCCTGACAAAAGGCGCCAGTTTCAGGCTTACCGACGACAAATACCAGATTGTATCGGATTAAACCTTCTATTATAGTATCTCTATGGCTTATCAAAATTTGCAGGATTTTATCCGCTGTCTGGAAGACGCCGGGGAACTTAAAAGAATCAGTGTACCCGTAGATGCCCGGCTGGAAATTTCCGCCATTGCTGACAGGGTAATGCGGGAAGGGGGACCGGCTCTTTTTTTTGAGCAGGTTAAGGGCTTCGCGTACCCCGTGGCAATTAACCTTATGGGCAGTGAACGGCGTATGGCAATGGCCCTCGGCGCGGCCAGCCTGAATGCCAAGGCCCGGGAAATATCCGACCTTATAGGCTGGGCCTGGTCTTTGGCCCGGGATTTTAACATATTCAAAGCAGCCCCCCAGGCGCTTCCCCGGCTGCCCGCAGCTTTAAGCGTCATTCCCAGAAAAAAATCCCACCCTCTTTGCCGGGAAGTGATAGACGACCAGGCCGGCTTCGACACCCTGCCGGTTCTTAGCTGCTGGCCCCAGGACGGCGGGCCCTTCCTTACCCTGCCCCTGGTATGTACCGAAGACCCCGAGACGGGGCGGCGGAATATGGGAATGTACCGCATGCAGATTTACGACAAGCGGACAGCGGGTATGCACTGGCATATCCACAAAGACGGGGCCCATTTCTTTCAGAAATACCGGGAGCGGGGAGAACGTATGCCGGTGGCAGTGGCCCTGGGCTGTGATCCGGCGGTAATTTATGCCACTACAGCCCCCCTCCCCGAAGGAATTTGGGAAATCCTCTTCGCGGGTTTCCTTAGGGGCAAAGGAGCGGAGATCTGCAAAGCAACTTTAAGCGATCTTATGGTTCCTGCAGACGCGGAATTTGTGCTTGAAGGATACGTTGATCCCGCCGAAAGCCGCCTGGAAGGCCCTTTTGGGGATCATACGGGCTTTTATTCCCTTCCGGATGAATATCCGGTGTTCCACCTCCAGCGTATTACCCGCCGGAAAAACCCTGTATACCCCGCCACCATCGTGGGCATCCCCCCAAAAGAAGACTGTTGGATGGCCAAAGCCACGGAACGGCTTTTTCTGCCCCTGCTCCGGCAGCTTTGCCCCGAAATTATCGATATGGCCATGCCCTTTGAGGGGGTTTTTCATAACTGTGTTATTGTCTCCATACAAAAACGTTTCCCCGGCCAAGCCCGGAAAGTGATGAACTTTCTCTGGGGGATGGGGCAAATGATGTATACAAAGTGCATCATCATTGTAGATGAAGAAGTTAACCCCCACAACAGTTCCGAAGTTGCCTGGCGGGCTTTCAATAATGTGGACGGCAGACGGGATCTGGCGCTAAACGACGGCCCCCTCGACGCCCTGGATCATTCATCCCCCCTTCCCCGCTGGGGAACCCGTATCGGCATTGACGCTACCCGGAAAGGGCCTGACGAAGGGCATAACCGGCCCTGGCCTTCCCCGCTTGTTATGGACCAGGACATTGCGGAGCAGGTAAGCAGGCGCTGGAAGGAATATGGCTTTTAGCGCGAAACTGCCCCTTGTCCTGGACGCGGTGATTTTTAGGCATACTCTTTTTTCCCTGCCTTTCGCGGCCGCGGCCATAATGCTTGAAAGCGGAGGAAACCCGCCGTGGGGAAAAGTTTTCCTTATCCTTCTGGCCGCCGCGGCGGGCAGAAACGCCGCCAACGCCCTGAACCGGGTAATTGACGCGGACATCGACAAAAGAAACCCCCGTACCGCCGGCCGCCATCTTCCCCGCGGGCTTCTTTCCAAAAAAGCGCTGCTCCTTTTTAGCCTTGTTATGTGCGTGATTTTGGCCGGCGCCGCCTTTCTCCTTAATCCCCTGTGCGTGCTGCTCCTGCCGCTGGCGGGCATTATGATTGGGGGTTACTCTTTTAGCAAACGCTTTACCTGGCTATGCCATTATTGGCTTGGAGCGGCCTGCGCTATTGCCCCTATGGGATCGTTCATCGGCCTTACCGGGCATTTTGCCCTTAGATACTTTATCCTGGCCGGCGCCCATGCCCTTTGGGTATCGGGGTTTGACATACTGTACGCGCTGCAGGACATAGAATTCGACCGTCAGGAAGATCTCTGTTCGATACCTGCCCGTTTTGGCGAAAAAGGCGGGCGGATTTTTGCCGTTATTTCCCATGCGGGGGCATTAACGGCCCTCTTTATGATTCCCCGTTTCTGGCCCCTCTCGGCCTGGTACTATACGACGCCGGCTATAGCTGCCGCCATGCTTATAGCAGAGAACATTATCGCCCTTGGGAATACCCGGCGGCATTTAAGGATAGCCAGCTATTCGATAAATGAAATAGTGCCCCTGGTTGTGCTTGGGGGGATTATTCTGGGTACCTATCTTTAATAAGCACATTTCCCCGGTAAATCCAAACAGGACGCCCGTGCGGCTTCCCGGCTGGGTGCTAGATGGACGAAACTCCTTACGCGCTTCGCGCCATGTGTGTAATCAGTAATGCAATAAACGCTGTAGATAACTCTATCTCCACGGGCGGGGGCAATCTCCTACGCAAAAACTATGGAGGAGTCCGCTTACGAGCCCCGCCC
>JAIRLQ010000055.1 GCA_031259345.1 Treponema sp. | reverse complement strand
CATTGGACACCATCAGAAAGGATAACACCACCATAACAACAGGAATTGCCTTAAAAAAAGCCGGTATGGTTTTCATCAGTATTGGTATGGTATTAAAATTAAGACCGTATTCCTCGGGGCCCAAAAGCTCGTAGCTTAGTACAAAAGAGATAAGCACCCCTGCCGAAGCCGGAGTAGGAAGGCCCATAAAATTTTTAATGGAAACTCCCTTTAAGGCCATCACATTAAACCGGGCAAGCCTTAAGGCGCTGCATAATACAAAAAGAATGGCAATGGAAGCGCCTACCCTGCCCATGTCTTTAAGCACAAGCATGTAGATCATTATCGCCGGAGCTATGCCAAAGGAAACCAGATCGCTAAGGGAATCAAGCTGAAGTCCAAAATCGCTTGTGGTGTGCGTTACCCGCGCCACCCTGCCGTCCAGGATGTCGCAGCCCAGGGCAAAAACCAGCACCCAGGCGGCTTTGATAAACTGCCCTTCAATTGAATACATTACCGACAGGACACCAAAAGCCATATTACCGCAGGTAAACAAAGATGGTAAAATATATATGCCCTTTTTTAACCGGGTCTTTTGCATTTTTACATCCATCTTAAAAACTCCTTTTTAAAAGTAGCCGGAAGCCGGCCGGGAACTAACCGGCTTCCGGACAGCACCAAGCCTCAAAACACAGCTTTAAATCGTTCCAACCGGCGTTACCCCCGCGCGTACTTTATCACCGGCCTTTACCGTTATTTCCGCCCCTTTGGGCATGTGGAGATCAACCTGGGAGCTAAATTTAATAAGCCCGATTTTATCCCCCGCCCTAAGTTCGTCCCCGGCTTTTACCCAGGACACACAGCGCCTTGCCAAAAAGCCCGCGATTTGCCTGACAACAAAAACCCCGGCATTTCCCTCTATGGTGATGATATTTTGTTCATTTTCCGATTGAGCCAAAGGATTCCAGGCAGCGTAAAATTTGCCGTCTTTGTGAGCTACGTCCCTAACCGTTCCCGCTACAGGCGAACGCTGCAGGTGTACATTAAAGATGGAAAGGAACACCCGTAAAATTTTTTCGGTTTCCGTTTCTTCAATTTCTAGTACCGTCCCATTACAGGGTGAAAGTATAAGGCCCGCCCCGGCGGTTCCGGTGTCCGCCCCTCCGTTGACAATAATTTTTGGATCCCGGAAAAAGAAAGCGCAAAACAAGGCAAAAATGATTAGGATGATGCCCGCGGCAAGACATACATAAAAAAGCGCGGGTATGCCCAACCCAAGGGCACAGGGAATAACAATAAAACCAAGACCCGCCAAAAGGGGAACAATAATAAAAGGAAACCCTTCTTTAATTATTTTCATACACTTCCCCGGATTTTTGCTTTTCCAAAATCCGCTTTTTTTCTATCACCCTTATCCCCCCATACTCGACAAAAAAAATAACCGCCATAATACCATAGGTTATGCCCATAGCGTAGATCCCCCAGACTTCTGTTGAAAAATACAAAGCGCTAATTACCAGCAAAACCGCATCTATAACAAAGTACACACACCAAATTATTGTCGATCTCTGACAGTATCTCTCAAGATACGCCTTATCAATATGCTGCACAAGGGATTTATCAAAAGCGGTAACTGTTGTATAGACAAGGCTGGGCGGTATAAACAGCGAAGTCCCCAAAACAACCAAATATACCATATCCGCCATGGCGGGGTATATTTTTAAAAGCCGTTCGGTTAATTCGTCGGATTTCAAAAAAAACGGGAGAATAAAACAAACTGTTCCGATCAAAAAAAGTATTGCCGGGCTTATAAATACAAAAGCCGGATGCCGCCCGTGATAACGGTGTTTGTTACTAAAAAAATACGCGACGGCCAGAATGATAAGCAGTATCGAAAGGTAACGGATAGAGATCTTGAATATCACCAGCGCGCTAAAAACAAAGAGGGGATAAAGAATAATCAGAGCTCCAAAAAAATAATGAACTATGCGTTTTAGTTTGTTTTCCGACACAAAACCTACTCTTTACCCTTACGCTGTTGCCTAAAGTGTTATAATTGTAATTACTTATGACGCTGCTGTCAATGACAAAAAATTTACATATTTAAGGCTTTCCCAAAACTAACATCAACAGCCCCGCAGAGCGGACGGGGTTGTTGTTCTCATAAGGTATAGACCCGCGTGCGAATCAAACCAAAGGTTCGCGTTTTGGAAAAGCCTCAAATATCACCCACCGGGACTTCCAATGCCACACAGGTTTTGACAGTTCCGATGGAAAAGGGTTTGTCCGGCTAAAATCCGGCAGCCATTCGGACCCGCTTACCGGTTCCTGACAAAAACCGTCATCAATGCCCAGTTCTTCAAGCCAGCCCAGGATGGTATCATATTCTTTTTCCGAAACATGCCTGTCAGGGGCCTCTTTTGCCGCCGGTTTAAGCGGCGTGTACTGGGTCATCACCGAAAGTAGGGCCCGGCCGGCGGCGCCGTGTCCGGCGGCTGTGCAATTGCCGGACACCCAGCGTAATACTTCTTTGGCCGCTTCAAGACAGCCGGGCAATACCAGATGGCGTATCATCACCCCGGAACGCATCACGGCGGCGCCGCCGCGGCCCGGGCCAAAATTCAATGGCCTTAATTCCATCATTTTCAAAATGGCTCTTTTGGCGTTTTCCGGATAATCGGGGGCATAAAAAAACCGCCCCGCGATGCCTGAGTCCAGAGTTTTTAAATCCGGCAAATAGACGTCTATAAGATCTTTAAGAATTTCGAGCGTTTCCATACCTTCGTAGCCGGAACTGTTCCACAATACCGGAATGACGAGGCCCCGCTCCTTTGCCAGAACAAGACCTTTCGCAATTGCCGGGGCGGCGTGGCTTCCGGTAACGATGTTGATATTTTCAGCGCCCAGCTTTTGCAGGGCCAAACATATTTCGGCAAATTCACCGGTATGTACCACCCGCCCCATGCACCCGCCGGGATTATTTTTGGAAATCTGGTAATTTTGGCAAAACACGCAGCCCAGATTACAGCCGGAAATAAAAATTGTCCCCGAGCCGCCCGCCCCGGTAACCGGCGGTTCCTCGCCCCGGTGAATAGAAGCCGAAGCAATGCGCAGTTCCGCGGTTTCGCCGCAAAAACCCCGCCTTCCGGCATTTCTGTCAACAGCGCAAGCACGGGGACAGAGCAGGCATTTTGAATAAAAGTCTTTCATTCTTGGGGATTTTCAGGGCCCAGGGGACCTTTTGCAAGACGAAAAGCAATTTCGTGTATTTCAAGAAGGGATTTTTCGGAAAACCGCCGCTGTAAAATATTCAGCAGCTGTAAACGCTTGGTTTGTAAGAGCTGAATCCAGCCGGGATGATCCGCCTCTATTATCACTATACCCTGTTTAAGATCCGCCACCTGGGAATGAGATACCGCAGAGGCAATTCCCGCTTCTTCGATTACGGCGTTCCAGGAAGAAAAAAGTCCCGCCGAGGCTTCTATATCGTCAATAAAACCGGGCGAAAACGTATCATCAAAAAAAGAACGCAGAAGATCCCCGGCAGATCGTACATTATCCATAATTTTCTTTTAAAAAATTCCCCGCCTTTATATGATACACTATTGTATCATTTTTTCGATACCTGTCATAAGGTTCCCCCGGCAAAAACGTAAAAAACGCCTGCTCATACCCGGGCATTATTTCCAGGAATTTCCGCCTTTTTTCGTTGTCCAGTTCCAAAAGCACGTCATCCAAAAGCAAAACCGGATTTTTACCCGTAGCTTCCGAAAAGAAACGGGCCTGGGCAACCCTTAAAAGCAGCGCGAGCAGGCGCCGCTGGCCTGTGGAAGCTTTGCCGGAAAATTCATGCCCCTTCCTGGAAAAGATATAGCGATCCCTGTGGGGGCCGGAAAGCGAAACCCCAAAGCTTATATCCGCACCCCGTTTTCCGGCAAGGGTTTTTAAAATTTCATCCGCGCTTTCTTCTTTCCAGGAAGGGGCATAGGACACCAGAATTCCGTCCAGGTTTGAAATCTCTCTGTAAAGGGGTTCAAAAACGCGCGAAAAATCAGCGGCGGCTTTTTGGCGTTTTTTCATCAGGCTAAAACCATATTGGGCCAGTTGGGGGTCCAGAGCATCAAGGACCGCGGCAGTTTCTTTTGGCAGGGCTGGCTCCCCCTTGTAATCCCTAAGTATGGCATTCCGGGTTTTAAGAACCCTGCGGTAATTTCTAAGATCTTCAAGATAGGCGCTGTTACAGAGGGTCTGGCACTGATCAAAAAACCAGCGCCGTTTTTCCGGGGAACCTGCGACAAAATCCATGTCCTCATGACAAAATACAATACAGGGCGCGACTTCCAGCAGATCCTTGCGATCTTCAATTTTTTTGCTGTCCAGAGTAATGTTTTTTTTCCCGTTTTTTAAAATTACCCTGACTGTGTCATACAGGGAACCGTCAAGTTTTATTGAAACAGAACAATCCTTTTCCCCTGTTCTAACCATTTCGTTATCACGAACCTGGCGAAATGAAGAACCGTAAGAACAAAAATAAAGAGCTTCAAGAAAATTGGATTTGCCCTGACCGTTTTCGCCTACTAAAAAAACATCTTTGCCCCGGATATCAATTTCGGCATCGGAGAGATTACGGAAAGAAACCGCGCTAAGGGAAACAAAACCCACTATAAATCAGTCTAGTCCATTTGCATGGGCATAACAATATGGAAAAAATCACACGCCGGTTCGGGCATTATGGTAATTGCCTTGGTCGGTTCGGTAAAATGTATGCTTATCTCTTTTCCATCCATGACTTTAAACGGCTCTTCGATGTACCGGTAATTAAGGGCTATGGTAACCTCTTCCCCGTCATATTTACAGGGAATTTCTTCCCTGGCATCGCCAATTTCGTTCTCTTCACAATAGATTGAGACCGTACCCGGGACTATATCAAGATACACCCTGTGGGATTTTTGTTCTACAAAAAGAGACACCCGTTTAAGGGCATCCAGCATTTCGAGACGGTCAAAAGTAAACGACCTGGTTTGTTCTTTGGGGATTACCTTGTTGTAAGACGGGAAAGTACCTTCGATAAGTACAGATGAAAGTTTATAAGTGCCAAATTGTGCATAGAGCGTTTTATCGGTAACCGAAAGAGAAATCATTCCTTCATCCCCGGACCGTTTGGTTATAAGGTTAAGGATCTTGGGGGGGATAATGATGCCGGTAAAATCTTCAACATTTTGTGCCGGTTTAGAGATATACGCCAAACGGCGGCCATCAGTGGCAACCATAGTGAATTTGTCTTCTGTTTTTTCAAAGAAAACACCGTTCATAAAATAGCGGGTTTCATCATCAGAAACCGCAAATATGGTTTCCTGAATCATATTTTTAAAATCCTTTATGGGAATATCAAAAAACTCTTTGCTTGGAGCGGTAAATTCGGGAAACTTTTCTGAAGCAATACTTTTTAGCTGGAACTTTACCCGTTTACTTGATGTTTTGATCAAAAACTTTGTATCGCTTTGTTCAAATTCCAATTCACCGTCAGGCGCTGAATTAAGAATCCCAAAAAATTTATCTCCGTATACCGTTACTGCTCCGGGTTCTTTTACATCTACAGGTACGGTAGTTTCAAAATTGACTTTCATGTCTGTCGCCCTGATGGTTAATATACCTTCCTGGGCTTCTATGTAGATATTGGACAAAATTGAAATTGCGTTTTTTGACGCAATGATTTCGTTTGCGATGCCTATTTCTTTGAGCAAAATGCTCCGATCACAGAAAAATTTCATATATTAACTCCTCTTCTTAATAAATTTATGTATATATTAAATAGTAGTAGCAGTAGTAAGGACCCGATAATTGTTAAAAACCCCTTTAAGTCTTTATTTGACAAAAAATTAGACCCTCTAAAAAGCTTTGCAAAACTGCCTGTTTTTTCCACATTAATTAAAAGTTTTAACAGCCCCCCTGTGATTTAAAATGATATTCACATAATAGTAACATATTATCCACCTTTTACACCATATTCTTTTACCATTCTTTTAAGTTCTTGCACGGTCCCGTAAAGGTTGTTGTTTATACGCATTTCATTTTCTATGTCGTTACAGGATACATGCACTGTAGCATGATCTTTTCCGCCGAATTCCTGCCCTATTTCGGTTAAAGAAAGCTCGGTAAGCTCCCTTACAAGATACATGGCAACCCGCCGGGCCCTGACTACGTTGGCGCTGCGTTTTTTGCCTTTAAGATCGTTCAGGGAAAGATGAAAATAATCGGCCGTTACCCGCTGTATATTTTCAACAGACAGGTTCCCCTGCCTTTGGGAAACAAGGTCATCTTTTAATTCCCTCTGGGCTATTTCCAGGGTAATAGACTTGCCCAGAAGGACGCCGTACTCGCATATACGGTTTAGGGCGCCTTCAAGATCCCTGACATTGGAGGTAATATTCTTGCTTATAAGATAAATTACCTCGTCGGGGACGGTATAATGATACCGTTCAGCCATGTTTTTAAGGATTGCTACCCGGGTTTCGTAATCCGGAGGCTGTATGGCCATGTGCAGTCCCCACTGAAAGCGGGATTGAAGCCTTGGGGCCATATTTTTTAACTCTGAGATAGGCCGGTCGCAGGTAAATACCATCTGTTTGTTTTTTTTGTAAAGCTCTTCAAAGGTATAGAACAGTTCTTCCTGGGTTCCGGCGCCTTTTTCTATGGTGTGAATGTCGTCAATCAACAAAATATCCACATGGCGGTATTTTTTTTTAAATTCGCTGTCCATCTTTTTGCGGCCTACCATCTCGACAAAGTCCTGCATAAAGCCTTCGCCGGTAATGTACAGCACTTTCAGGTCGCTGTTGTTGTATATGTAGTGGCCTATGCCCTGCATCAGATGGGTTTTGCCCAGGCCTGTACCGCCGTATATTAAGAGGGGGTTATAGTTTTTTTTTGCGCTGGGATTTTTGGCTACCGCCTGGGCGGCATTGTAGGCGTATTTATTGGCCTCTGATACCACAAAAGTCTCGAAGACATAATCTTCCTGAAACTGGGGAACCGGCCGGTCAAGGTTTTTTTTTATTTTTGAAGGGCTGTGTAAGGGTTCCTGGGGCATGGAAAGTGGAACTTCCCCGCCTTCGTCCGCCTGGGCGGAAATACGCTCCAAAATAGTGATCTCTTTGCCCGCCAGTTCATTCAGCAGCTTTTCGATCCGTTTGGAAAAGCGTTTCCGGATTTCTTCCCACACAAAAGCGGAGGACGCCTCCACATATATTTCATTTTCAGAGGCTTTTATATAGTGTAAACTGCTTAACCAGAAGTTGGAATCGCCGCGTGTTTCCTGGGCAAGCTGTTTGATCGTATTTTCCCAAACGGGCTTTAAGTCTTTATCCGGCATCCTTTTCCTTAACTTATTAACATATTATCCACAATTTTATATTGCCTTGTAAACCGTAAAAACAAATAAATTAAGACTTTTTTTAGTTTTATGCCTTAATACATGAATAGTAATATGTGTAATTATTTATATTATAACGAGTTAACTGGTATAATACTAACAATTACAGTACCTTCTCAAATTCTCCCGTTTATTACCCGTAAATCAACAAAATATTAAAAAGTTTTCCACATGTTTTTAACAATTGTTGCCTTAAAAAGATATAATTAGTGTCTGTCCACACGGTAACCGGCTTTGTGGACAGAGCTTACCTTTCCAAAGCAGGAATTCTAATTTGAACCCGTTTCAAAATTAACCGGGTTTTGAAACAACCCCATTTTACTCCTCCTTTACTTTTTTAATCAAGATGACTAAAATGGAACAATGAATTCCAACTATTCGGCCCAAAACATCCAGGTATTGAAGGGCCTCGAAGCGGTGCGGAAACGCCCCGGCATGTATATTGGGACGACCGCTATAGACGGTCTCCATCATTTGGTTTTTGAGGTGGTGGATAATTCGGTTGACGAAGCTATGCAGGGCTTTTGTACCGAAATTCTGGTGGTTTTGGAAGGGAATGACGTAGTCCGGGTCGAAGATAATGGCCGCGGTATCCCTGTGGATATACACCCCACCGAAAAGGTAAGCGCCCTGGAACTGGTTATGACCCG
>JAIRLQ010000008.1 GCA_031259345.1 Treponema sp. | reverse complement strand
ATTATCATTGCGGGACAGTGCCAAAGGGCGGCTGCCCGGCCCCCCTTTGGCGGCGGAAACGCTTACCAGCGGTTGTTGCGGTTACCGCCGGAGTTTTCCCGGCGGGGTTTATCCATCGCTTCGTTTACCTTGATTGAGCGCCCGTCAAGTTCAGTGCCATTGGTCCCCTTGATGGCGGCCTGCGCTTCCTCGTCGCTGCTCATTTCCACAAAGGCAAATCCTTTGGATGCGCCGGTATCCCGGTCTGTAATGATTTTGACCGATTCTACCGTACCATAAGGTGTGAAAAGATTACGAAGGCTTTCTTCGTAAGTATTGTAGGAAAGGTTTCCTACGTAAAGTTTTTTAGCCATTTGGCTTCCTTTGCCCGGATTATTCCGAGACTTGTAAATTCGCCCTGTCTACGACAGGGGTTAATCCGGCTTGAACGGTTCTATACCGTCTGCGGAAGGATTAAGCTGGAAGAAGGACATTTCCAATATTTCTTTTCTTGATGATAACAATGGATTAACCGGTTATTTTATAAAACTGAAAAACAGCACTGTAAAATAGCAGCGTTTCTGAACATGCGCAGATAAAGATAATAATGATGTCTCTGAGTTTCCACCTCTCCTTAAAAATATAACATATTTCGGAAAGGATGTCTATCCATTTGCACAGGACTTTATCTTGTTTCCACCGTTCCGCCGGAATGGCCGATAAAAACCCGGGGCTTAAAGGGATACTTTGAGGCGCCGGTAAAAAAGCCGTTTTCCACTACGCCGGGGATCAGGTTAAGCTCTTTCTCAAACGCGACAGGATCCACAGGGGAAGTGAAGCGTATATCAAGAATGATGTTCCCGTGATCCGTAACCACGGGCCCGGCTTTCCGCAGCGCTTCCCTAAGCTTCACCTCCGCGCCCAGCTTTTCCAGGGCCATAGTCACGGGGATTCTTGCCTCGCTAACCACTTCTATGGGCACCGCAAAAGAAAGCCCCAGATTTTCCGCAAGCTTGGATTCATCCACCACCAGGGCATAGGAAGAAGAAGCATAGGCGGCTATCTTTTCCAAAAGCAAAGCGCCGCCGCCGCCTTTTACGCAACGGTTTTGGGGATCAACTTCGTCGGCGCCGTCTATGGTTAAATCGAGCTTTCCGCCTATCTCTTTTGAATTTAAGGTAAAAAGAGGGATACCCCGGTTCTCGCATTCAATGACAGTCTGGAAGCTCGTAGGCACCGCAAAGATATTTGTCAGCCTGCCTTCCGCCAAAAGTTCCCCTACCCGCCTTATGGCAGGCAGCGCGGTGGAACCCGTGCCCAGTCCCAGTTTCATGCCGCTTTTAACAAGGGCATCCACAGCCGTCCGGCCAACCAATTCTTTTGTTTCATTCTGATTCATAAAATTCTTCCCTGTGCCCTACCCTGTTAATCAGGGAAGGCGGAAACTCCTCTCCCATAAAATATTTATATTGATAACGGGCCTGCCTCATCAGCATATCAAAACCATCGATAACCCTGCAGCCCGCTTTTTCCGCCCGTTTAAGGAAGCTGGTTTTTTCGGGGGCAAAGACAATATCCATTATCAGCTCTTTGCCCGAAAAGTCGTAGAAACCCAAAGGATCCGCGCCGGAATTGGGGGCCATACCCAGGGAAGTCGCCTGAATAATTATATCGTTATATTTTTCGATAAGATCGAAGCCCTGCCTGTCCAGGCCCGCCCAGGCGAAGCCTTTGTAACGGGACGCCAGTTCCCAGGCCTTGTTGGGGGTTCTGTTGAGAATGAGTACCCTGGCTTTAAGCCGGTATAATTCCGCGGCTGCCGCCCTGGCTATTCCGCCGGCGCCTATCATGGTAACCTTTTTCCATCTAAGATTCTTGCGGCCGCAAAAGTCAAGAAGGGAATCGGTAAAGCCCTTTAGAACCGTATTATAGCCGTTCCAGCCCTGAGGGGTGTTCAGAATTGTATTACACGCGCCGCAGGATATGACTTCCGCGGATTTCCAGGAAAGATAGGGCAGAACCGTCTCTTTATGCGGAGTTGCCAGAGAAACGCCCCGGATATTTAATTCTTCCGCCAGAGATAAAAAGCTTTTAATGGACTCGGCCTGAATGGGGAGCAGCACCGCGTCGGTTTTTTCGACACTGAACACGGTATTGTAGAAGACCGGGCTTACGGTAATATTAAGGGGATAGCCTGTTACGGCAAACAATTTGGTTTGTGATGTAATGTTTTTAAAGCGAAAGGTATCGGTGAGCACCTTCGGTTCTACCATTCCTTCCGGGGGAGGATATATATCATCCTCGCCTTTTCCGGAAACATACGCATAGGTCAGATGGGAGCCCATGGGCTCCGCAAGGATCCGGGTATTAAGCCCAAGAGATCCCATGCCAAAAAGGATCTTTTCAAGATCTTTTGTTGCTTTGGCAGCCTGATATATCTTCACCAGATCATCAAAACTCCTGGGCATAAGCGCGGCTTTAACGATCTCGTCCCCTATGAGCCTAAGGCCGCGCAGTTTCCCCTCAAGATTTTCGTCTACTCCGTTCATATTATGATAGGAGCGTATGATCCGGGTGCCAAAGGCCCTGGCGGCTTCGATAAGGCTGGGTACCGAAAGGTCCTCTTCCAGATCAACGTAGGCAAAGTTGCGCCGCCTGTCGGCTTCGGCAAACGCGAGGCCCCTGGAGAAAAGGGCTATGCGGGCGCCTTCGCCGCCTACAAAGTTTCCCCCGTCAGCTGTACGCCTGATGGAAAGGATTACCGGAAGGCCGGCCTTTTCGGGAAAACGGCGTAACAAAAAACGTTCGTCCGGATCAAGGCAGTCCACCCTTAGTTCCGCAATGTCTATATATTTGCGCTGGGATTCCAGAATCTCAAGATCCCGTTCCAGGGTTTTGGCGGTTAAACTAAGGCATATTTTAGCCATAAACTCTCCACAGTATGGACGGACTCTAATTAGTGTCTGTCCACAAAGTCGGTTACTTTGCGGACAGACCTTGCATTTGCTCCCGTTTTGTACCAAAACGGTGCGCAAAATGCCTTTTTTAAGGAAGTCTGTCTATAATGTGTCTACCTTATAGACAGACTCTAATTACAAATCCGAGCGGAAAATAAAAATTGCCAGGACTTTTCCCGCCGGGTCCAGATTACAGCGGAGGCTCAAAGGCCAGTCCGCGGCTTCAAGGGGGGCAATCAGATGATCCCCCATGTCCTTGGCGTCGTGTCCCATGACAAGCAGCGCGGCTGTCTTGGGGTCGCCGGCCTTTATGCGGTACGCCGACTTAAGCTCCACCTGCCACACCCGGTCTTTAAGGATATAAAATTCCCCCTGGGCATAGCTAAAAACCACATCGTCCTGCCATGCCTCAAGGCCGCGCAGGGCATAAACAGACAGAGGCGGCCCAAAGCGGCCCAATAGTTCTTCCAGGTTTAGCCCGATATAAAATGCCGGATCTGCCGCCGCAATTTGCGCCAGGTCCTGCGCCTGCGCCGCCTCCTGAGCGGGAAGTCCCGAAAGGGCAAACATAAAAAAGAGTACGGTTAAAGGCAAGGCTCTCATTGTTTTATTTTAGCTAAATTGAGGGGTCCATTCAAGAATGCGCGCTGTGTGTAATCATAAAGCAATAAACACTGTAAATAGCCCCGCGTCCACGGGCGGGGACAATCACCTACGCTGTCTGCAATCAAGCGCATTTATTCGGCAAATCCAAACAGGACGCCCGGGCGCATCCCCGGCTGGGTGCTAGATGGAC
>JAIRLQ010000547.1 GCA_031259345.1 Treponema sp. | reverse complement strand
CTTTTGCCTGTATTGAATTGCATTTATTGACAAGGATACCTGTCTCATTGCTTTTAAAACGCAGAGGCCAGCCCCGGCCCTGGCTGCGGGTGATATTGCGAAGTATCATACCAATGTGGATCATGGCGTCGTCGCCTACCCCGTGGCCCCGGGAATCGACCAATTGTTTGAAACGGTCGGGTTTTAGCATAATGAGGGCCATGGGATTTTCGAGGATGCGGTTAATCTCGGCGGTAAGAAACGCCTGTTTCCAAAGACCTGTGCCGGGATCCTCATACGCCTTGCGGTACAGTTCCTGAACCCAGGACATATTTTCTACGATAATTTTCTGGGTTCTCTTAATACGGTCGGTCATCATCTCTATAGAAGAAAGCAGGATCTTGGAGACCGTATGGGGCGCTTCCAGAGCGATGCCGTCCATGGTAAGGCCGTAGCCCGGAAACATGATAAGGGCGGCGTCTTCTACGGCCTCGGCATAAGCATCGTAATTCGCGTTGCGGGCAAAGTCAAAATCGCCTATGGTGTCGCCCTCGGTAAACCGTGCGACCTCTTCTTCGGCGTTGTCGGAATCGGGATTTCGTTTAAAAATCCGAATGGAACCTTTAAGAAGCAGGTAAAAACGCTCCGCTTTTTGCCCGGGAGAAAAAAGGAGCCCTTTCTTGCGGAGTTGAAAAAGGCTTGAACGGGAGACAATAAATTCATGCTCCCCTTTAAGCAGGCTGGAGAAAAGATCGGTTTTTAATATCGCCCCGCAATCGGACATTACATTGGGCGCTGTTTCCGCCATCTGTTATACCCCTCTAAAAACCCAGACGGAAGCCGACTGCCGTATAAAGCCCGGCACCAGCCCAAACGCCCGAAAATTCCCGGGCTCGCAGCCCTGCCCCGGCAATCAGTTCCAAAACCCGCAGATTAAGGGCAAGTTTCAGGCTGTTTTGCCAAACCAGGTCCCTGCGGCCAAACGCATAATAAAAATTCAACATATTGACAATTTTTAACCGCATGTCAAGGCCAAAATTAAAACTCGGGTTTTTATAAACCGTTAAAACCGAGCCGCCCAGCCAGGGTTTAAAGACCAGCCAGTCTTTTTTGGCAGGTTTTAAAGAAGCATACGCATCGAAACCAAAGGGCCTGAAAACACGGCGCCCTGCCCCCGAAAAAGACTCAAGGTCATCCCTATCCGGCTTGGGATCAAGAATATTGTCAAAACCGTCCTTGTCAAAAAGATCCTGAATTTTGTTTTTTTCTTTATTGATTTCGTAGAGTTTGTCTATCTCCGCCCCGTGGTTTATAACGGCGGGATAAATGGGGATATGGCTAAGGGTTGTCCCAATATCAAGCCAGGGAACGGCACTAAAAGCAATATCCAGGGAAACATCAAAGCCCTTGGCCTCCAGCATTTCCCCTACAGTTGAGCTTTTGTCCAGGGAAAAGGCAGTGTACACATTACCCTTGACCCGCATAAAGCCATAGAGAGGATCGGAAGCGCTAAGGTAAAAATCAATATCCGGTTCAGGAATGTATAAGAGTGGGACATACACGGCAGGAGCTATGGAAAAACGCCATTTCCCCGCCCGGAAACCCGCCTTTATGCCGGTATCCGCAAAAACAGCGGCGGCAAAGCCCGCCTCGCCCGAAAGGGGGGAAAAATCGCCGTTACCCCCGCCCACAAAATCCATAAGCTCTTTGGAAAGGGAAAGAAATCCCAGGCTCTCAAAGCCGAAAAATACCCCGACGCCGATCCAGTGCTTCCCACGGGTCTGAACATTCATGAAAAAATTACCCTTTCCAAACAGATCCAGGGCAAATTCCTTGCCGCCCATTGTATTCAGGTTTATATCCAGGACGCGGGACGAATTAAAAATATCGTCAAACATGAAGTGGGTATTGCCCAACCCCGCTTCCACATCAAAACCCAGCTCAAAAAAGCGCGGAGGCATTTCCCAGGCCCCGGCGTCCGCGTAAACCCCAAGGACAATTGCCAGAAAAAAAACAAACTTTTTCATTGCGCAACCCGGGGAAACGTTTTTTCAATTCCTACCTGAACGCTAAGGGCAATCCGCTTAAGCGTAAAACCCGCGTCGGGGGAATCCTCCCGCCTTATTTCCAGGGAGGCAAACCCGCTTTGCGTCCCGTCTTCCGGAATTTGCAGTTTAAAGCCGGGCCGGAAAGGAGCCTTGATGTCTTCGCGGCCAAGCGAAACAGGCTCCAGGCTGTGCTCCCCGGCGCTGATGTTAAAAACCTCTTCCGGCGGTTTTGCCGGATCACCCGGACCCAGATCGGGCCTTAAATCCACAAAGAGACGTATGCCGCCAAGACTGAGATTGTTCAAATACCGGACATCCAAAACCGCCTCCAGATCCCGTGTATGCTCATTCAAAAAATCATCCAGATCATCGTTGTCGCGTTTAAAAAGGTCTTCCCCGTTTTCACCGGGCATAAGGGCGGCAAGATCCACCTCCGCGTAATCTTTCCCCTGGTCCACAGGAAGCTTTAGAACCATGGGAAATTTAAAAACCAGAATCGGTTCCAGCTCCACATTAAAAATTTCGTTTGGCTCTACAGTTACTTCATTAGGCAGGGTTAATTCGCCTTTGATTTTGAACTGGCTTACCCGGTCATTAAAAAATTGATGAAACTCTATAGGCTCAAACTGGGCATTAAGCTCGTTGGCATAAACCGTCGAAGAACCGTCAAAATCCGGCGCCGGCACATCGGGATCGCCGGCGCCAATGCCATCGTCCCCGGTAAGCGCGGATTCCGTGTCGGAAACCCCGTCTTTATTCGTGTAGACGGCAGCCAGTTTTAGTTTTGTCCCCTCGTTATCCAGAAGATAGCCGGCGCCGCCCTCGCCATCGGTTTTTTTGTGCTTTATATACAGGTACAGGTGGATATCCTCAAATTGTATATCATCGGCTCTATCGCCAAAAACCTCGGCCAGCGGTTCGGTAAAACCGGAAAAATCAATCCCCTCCCCTTCCGGAAACACAAAATGCCGCAGATCTTTTGAAGGATCGGCCTCTTCAAGCTGGCTGACCTTTTCCTCCGGATTTACCACGGCGGACGTCCACTCGAAAACAGGCTGGGGCACGGCGCTGAATGTCAGCGTACGATCCTGTCCAAAAGCGTCCATATCAAGATCGCGGATCACAAGATCCCCCGGAATTTTAGGCGTTATGGTAAGGGTTACAGTCGGAGCAACTGTTGTAAAATCGACGGTAAAACCGTCGCCATCGTCGTCCGAATCCGGCAGGACAAGAGAGCCCCCGCTGCCCGTATAAAAGCTTTTATCGTTGATTTCGCCGCTTACGGATTTATAGAGAAGCTTGTTCCCCGCGGAATCGGCGGTTGTGTCCTCAATGGTTAGGGAAATGCCTGTTGCGTAAGGCGCCGCGTCATTGGGAAAAGGGCCGGGGCCGGTTTCTATTTTAAGCAGAGTCCCGACTTTACTAAAGCTGACGGACTTGACCCAGCTTTTTAAATCCCCAAGCGCTACGGGAATGTCGGCGGAACCCAGCGATATACCCGAAGCATCAACGGAAAGGGAATCTATCTTTTTTATATGGGGGGTAAAACTGATTTTGGCGCTTCCCGCGCTTTCCGGGCTGCCGGAAAGGGCCTGTTTGCTCGTCATGGAACCTGAAAGGTAAATGGCAAAATCCTTGTCCACAGTCCGGCCGTCCAAAGGATAGCCCCGCTCATCGGGAATGACAAAATCCGCGGCATTCCCAAAATGGATTTTTAGGTCCGTAAAATTAAAATCCTCGCTTTCCAGGGTAAAATAACCCTCTTTAATGCGGGCTTCCTTAAAATCCGGATTTTCAAAAACCTTAAACATAACGTCGGCTATTTCCAGGGGAAAGGACGTATCCGCTTCGATACCGGTAACTAGGGAAATGGGAAGCTCTACGCCCTTGTCGAGGTCCGGCACAGCAAGCGACGCCAGCGTAATCTTTTCCTGCTGGGTATTAAAATTGAAAGCGGCGGCGCTTAGTTCCAGTTCAATAGGAACCGGGGTATAACTAAGGAGATAGGTCATTATTTCATCGGAAGGAAGGGGGGGATCCGCCTTGTACTGATACTGATATACGCCGAACTCGCCGGGAAAGTCCCCGTCGCTGTCAAAGATATCCCGGATTTCATCAAGCCCAAGGTAATCGCTTATCTTCATGGGTTTAACGGAATCTTCCATATAAAAAGAAAACTTTGAATCGCCCGAAAGGCGGACCTTTTCCGGCAATTCAAGCCGGCAGGCGGCTGCAAAACACATCACCCCCAAAAAAACAAAAAAGGGAAACCGTACGCATATCACGTTTCTTATTCGCATTAATCCAGCCTACAACAACTTTTACTATACTATACGATTTTTAACAAAAAATAACAATTGGATCGGCAATTTTACCTGATAGTTGTCTCATACCTCTAGTTGTTAAAAACCTCTCACCAGGCCGGCCGTTATAACGGCTGGGTCTGCCGTTAAAACTGTAGAGCCCGCCGTTAAAACTGTAGAC
>JAIRLQ010000543.1 GCA_031259345.1 Treponema sp. | reverse complement strand
CGACTTTATTGACAATGCCGATATCGATACCATCACCAGGATCTTCAGCTTTATTAACGATGTAAAAGATCTTGATCCTGAGGACAAAATGCTCCTTAAAAACCGTATTCAGGAAAAGTACCCGGATTTCAAAATTTTTGGAGAAGAAGAAAAGAAGACGGTCATTTTAGGGCTTATTGTTACCAAAGAAAAATACGACGAAAATCAAAAACTTTACGAGCGTATTATCAACGTGGATATGCCTGCCAACGAAAAAGAACTGGAAGATGCGCGGCGTCTTGGCGACCTTAGGGAAAATGCCGAATATACCGAGGCCCTTGCCCAGCAGAAACGGCTTCAAAAAGAGGCCGCCACCCTTGGAGAAGATCTTGAAAGGGCCCAGATCTTTGATCCTTCAACAGTGAATACCAATCAGGTTTCCTTTGCCACCAGGGTTACCCTGGCAGACAAGGAGAGCGGGGAGAATCTGGAATATACCATACTTGGCCCCTGGGAAACCGACCCCGACAACGGGATCATTTCTTACCAGACTCCCATCGGGAAGGCTATGTTCGGTAAAACTGTCGGCGAAGATGTGGACCTAAGTCTGCATGGCAAAACCGCCCGTTACAGGATAGAATCTATTGTAGCAGCGTTGTAAACCCGTGATTCAGACAGGAGGGCGTATGAGAAAGACAACTGTTTTCTTAATCCTGATTTTGGGGATAGTGTTCGGAGCTTCCGGCCAAAACGGCCCCATGGATCTGGTCGTCATCCTGGACACCTCGGCCAGTATGAGCGATTCGTACAAGTCCACAGGGGACTATCTTTCAGGACCTTTTCTAAAAGAATTTCTTAGAATTGGCGATACCTTTCACCTGATTTCTTTTTCCAAAACACCCAAGGTAGAAATATCGCGCCGTATAGAAGGTATTGGAGATATAGAAACCATAATCGGCCGGTTTTTGCTTATGTACCCCATCAACCCGGATACGGATATTGCCGGGGCGCTGGCCTTTGCCGAAAAGTATGCCGCGTCCCTTCCCGGTACACGGCACAGAAAGATCATCCTTATTTCCGACGGAGATGGGGGGGGCCAGGCGGCTTCTAGCGCCATTTCCAGCGTTTCCGACAGGCTTAAAAACCAAAATGCCGATTTGCAGTTTATAAAAATTCCCCTTTCGGGCCCTGCCCCTGTTTCGGGGCGGCCGCCGGCGGAAACGGCGCGCGGACAAGCGGCGCAAAGCGGAAGCGGCGCTGCCGGCAGCGCGGCAGGCGGCGCGGCCGCAAGTACCGGAACGGCGGGTGTTTCATCGCCGAGGCAGGAGACAGCGCCTGTCCGGGAGGAAGGCAGCGTTTTAGTCAGCCCTCCCCCGCCTTCGCCTTCCCGGTCTCCCGGTACAGCGGAAAGCGGTACTTCCGGTGCTTTGGCGGCTCCGGAACAGCCTTCAAGCGGGACGGCGCAGGAGCCGTCCGGGCAGGGGACATCTCCACAGCCGGGTTCCCCGCCTGATACAACAGCTTTGGAAGCGCCTCCACCGCAAGAGCCTTCCCTGCCGCCTACTCCAAGCCAGGTCCCCCAGGGCGGTTCCGGAACTTCCGCGGGCGAAACGGCACCTGCCCCGATTCCGCCTTCCGGGGGAACTACAGCCGAAACATCACAATCTACGGGAGCTTCGTCTTTTTCAGGGGACATTCCCCTGCCCCTTATTATAGGCCTTATCATTCTTGCTTTAATTATTTTGGCCTTAATCATCTTTTTCGCTTCCAGAAATCTGCACAGTTCGCCTAACCGTGTAATGGCCCAGGCGGCAGCGCCCCAGGACAGGGGACAGGATATAATGTCGGACTATGCCCAAAAAAATAAAAATTCCGGGGCTCCTCCCCTTAGCTATCCGTCTAAACAACGGAAAACCCTGCCCAAAGACAAGCCCCTTGATCAGAACCTTGATTTTGATAACGGCCCCCCCATGCTTTCGCTTTTTGTTGCCGATCAGAACACTGCCATAGGCCGAAGGAATATTCACGCGGTAAAACCAGGTTATACTTTTACCGTTGGCGGGGGCAAATCCGATTTCTTGATTTTCCTTGTGCCAATTCCCCCGCATATAGCCGATGTCTATTTTGACGGGAGGCAGTGTACCTTTATTCCCCGCAAGCCCCAGTATTTTCCGGATATAGGAAGCCAGCAGGTTTTAAACTGTATAGGCAAAACCATCAGAGTAATTTCGGATAAAAATTACGAACTCCATATCAGGATTGAACGTTACGAGGATCCATTAAAGGCCCTGAACAAGCTGCTTCATTCGATACAGGTTCCGGGCTAAAAGCTGAGATGCTGAATGGCGGCGGATAAAAAAGATTATTTTCACATTAAAGAGCTGCTTGATCTGGGACAGCTTAAAACCCTATTCAGGTCTTTTTCGGTGGTAACCGGCCTGGATGTCGGCCTGTTTGATTTTGCCGGTTTTGAAATTCTTGTTAACCGAAAAGATGAATGTATCTGCGGGGCGGCAAAAAACTGTTCCTTTTGCAGGGAGCGGCTTTCTTACGGCGGCCTTATGTCTTCAGAACTGGGTGAACCTTATATATGCTCCTGCGGCTGCGGCCTTATCATGTGTTTTTCTCCTGTAATGTTTAAAGAGCGCCTTATCGGGACCATAACCTGCGGCCCTGCCCTGCTTTGGGACGCCGACGAAATGGCAAAGACTGAATTTCTTGAAAAAACCCGCCGCATGAATCTCGATGTGGATGTTGATAAAATATTTAACTCCATTTCTTCATGCGACTGCATCAATGTGACCAGCGCGGCTCAAATTCTTTTTATAATCGTAAACAGCATAACAAAAGAACACAGCGCTTTCCTTGAACAGCGGGCCCTAATTACGGAACAACAGGCGACCATTGCAGAATTAATTATTTCCCGGAAGAGCGCTGACGGCGGCGCAAAAAACAAGGAAAACAGTTCCGGCTATCCTTTGGAAAAAGAAAAGGAACTTATAAGTTTTGTTCAATCAGGCAGCCTGGATCATTCCCGGATAGCGCTGAATGCCCTTCTGGGTGAAATTTTTCTTTTTGCGGACGGGAATATGGACACCATAAGAACCAGGCTTTTTGAACTTATAGCCTTTTTTTCCCGGGCTGCCGTCGAAACCGGAGCGCCGCTTTCGGACATTAATCACATTACAGAAGGCTTTTACGAGATATTTAGTGAAACCGCGGATTTTGAAAGGCTTTGTTATTTAACAAAAAAAGCGATGGAAGAATTTATCCAGCGGGTTTTTATCAATCACGGAAAGAAACAGTTAAGCGATCACCTTTCCAGGGCGGTTGAATATATACGGCAAAAATATGACAGCGATTTAACCCTGCAGAAGGTAGCGGACGCTATTTTTGTAAGCGCCTTTTATTTAAGCCATTTATTCCGCAACGAGATGAATACTACCTTTTCTGATTATGTGTGCCGATACAGAATCGCCAAAGCTAAAGACTATTTAAAAAATAATAAATTTATGCGTATTCAGGAAATCGCCGAAAAAACCGGTTTTAACGATCCCAATTATTTTGCAAAATCCTTTAAAAAACTGGTTGGGGTAACTCCAAAAGAATATCGCTCATTCTTTTAACCGGATGCCTCCGGAAAAGCCTGGCTATCAGTTTCCTGTTTAAGGTTTTCTTCCGCATTTTCTTCTTTCTTCTCTTCCACAGGGATTCCCAGTTTTTCAAGAACCGTGCGGGCTTTGCGTACAATGCTTTGATTGTATTTTTTTTCATCCAAAAGCGGGCGGATATTGTCCGCCTGGCTTTTAAAGCCATTATTCAGAATCATATCCAACGCATAGGATTTTTCTATTACTGTTCCCGAATAGAGGTAGCGGGCGGCCAAATTTTCCAGGGAAGCCGCATTCGCGGGGCTAAGGATGCGCAGAAAGCCGTTGTATAAATTGGTTTGGTTCGAAGCTTTTGCTTCATCAAGGGCGCCAATTATTTTTGGCGCGTATGAAGAAGGATCGTTTTTAAGAAGCATTTCCGCGGATAGCACTCTTATTCTGTCGGAGCTTTTTTTGTCCATAAAAAAGGAATCCAGAATTTCTATAGCTTCCCCGTTGCCTATAGCCCCAAGGGCTTTGATAGCTTCTTCCCTGGCCGCAGGAACTTCATCGTTCTCTGCCCGCTGCCTAAGGTATGGAACCGCCATTTCAAGCCTGCGCCTCCCCGCCGCCTGGGCTGCTCCTATGCGGGTACGGTAATAGGAATCCCTAAAGCCGTCAAGAATTGCCTTGTCCGCGTCTGTAGAGGAAAAAGGCCCCAGGGCGGCTATGGCGGAAGATCGCACATTTGGATCCTGGGCGCTGACTGCCGCGATTACCGCAGTCAACCCGTCCTCATAGCCCAATTTTGCGATAGAGTCCAGGGCCGCCATACGCAAAACCGCGCGCTCATCGCTGTTCTGCGCCATTTCCGTAAGGAACGGAACTGCCTCGGCAGAACCGGTTTCGCCAAGGGCGGCGACAATTT
>JAIRLQ010000530.1 GCA_031259345.1 Treponema sp. | reverse complement strand
CTGTTTATTCGTTTTATCTTCCTCATTTTTGATAAGGCCCAGAGCTTCCGCCCTGGCGGCGATTTTGTCAAAATCAAGCCCCCGGCCGTCATCTTTCAAAGTCATGCGGATGGCATCCCCCTCAACCGTGACGGAAAGGCTTAAGCGGCCGGTTTCATCCTTGCCCAGGCGGTTCCGTTCTTCGGGAGCCTCAATGCCGTGGTATACGGCGTTTCTCACGAGCTGGGTAAGTATTTCCTTCATAACCCTCCGCTGCCCGTGGATGAGGGCGTCCGCGTCAAAGGTTTCCACCGTAAACCGCGTTTTTTTCCGTAAATCCGCCGCCGCGTTATCGCAGGCTTTGATCAACGCTTCCATAAAAACATCGTTGTCCCGTTTAAGCGTTTCGCCGCTTCCCGAATGAAAGGACTGAAGGCGGTTTACCATTTCAAGAATTTTGTCTTTATCCCTCATACGGTTTTCAAGTTCCACCGTAATATGAAGCATGTCTTTAAAAGAAATTTGATCTTTTTGCCGCAGTTCTTTTATTTCCGTTTCCAGGGCGTGGAGTTTTTCTCCGAATGAGCTTAAACCCACAATCAGGGAATTGGATTTTATGGCGTGGACGGACTGGTAGATTTCAACCAGGAGATCCTGGGGAGGCAGTTTTTTATCCTTAAGTTTTTCATTTACCCGGTCAAATTCATATTCGGTGTCTTCAATAAATTCGTTAAACATTTTTTGTTCCACCTGGAGGAGTTCAAAGAGCCCGCGGACCTCCTCCTGGCGTTTGCTCTCTTCTTCCGCCAGTTGTTTTTTGAGCAAAACTTCGGCGGTGATATCCTGGAGGGTTCCCAATATAAAAAGTTCCCCGTTTCCCCGGTCCACCGTCGCGAAAAGCCCCCGCAGGTTTTTTACATCGCCGGTTTCTACGCTGGTGTAGGTGAACTCCTGGAGGGGATTAATTTCTTCCAGCATATCCGGTTCCACCGAGCGGTCGAAGATCATGTCGAAATAATCCTTCACGGTTTCCAGATCCTTGGAACTGAAGGACCTGGACAGCAGATCCAAAAAGCTCCGTCCCTGAAATCCGGTTCCCGAAAGCACATTCTCCAGGGCCTTTGAATAGGAGGGCTCAATGCGGAAGTCCCGGTTCATAAGGAAAAGCCCTTCCTTGAGGTTATCCCTCATGGCGGCAATTTCATCCCGCTGGGCCTGTATGCTTTTGATATACCCCACGGTTTCGGTAATATCCTGTATCAGGACGACCCAGCCCAGGGCGTTTTTGTCCTCCTCGGCGGCAATCGGGTTAACCCAGCCTGAGTAGGTTCTGCGCTCCCGGTGGGGCAGGGTAAATACTATTTCCCGCTTTTCCCCTCCCGCCTGCGCCGCCGATAGTTCCGCCGGCCAATATTCCGCTTTTGAAACAGGTGTTCCTTTGGGCAGGTTCGTTAAGGCGGGGAACAGAAGCAGCGCGTTTTTATTGGAACTGGCGTAACCCATTTTTGTATCCAGCACCACAAAAGCGTCCCGGATAAGATCCAGGGTGATGGCATAGGCCTTGGGCGCCAGATCAAAGAGATCGTTCCGGAGTATGATAAAATACAGGATCGCGTTGGAGATAACCATAACAAAGGCGGTTAAGTTGACGCCCGCGATGCCGCCCACGGGGAAAATAAAAGAAATTACAATATATAAAAGGTTTGCCAAAAGGGGCGCCAGGGAACTTATCAGCAGCAGCCCCAGCGCGAGGCGCTGGTCTTTTTTCCGGGCTATGGCCCGTACCAGAATAAAGCAGGAAAAGCCGATGCAGAGGAGCGAATAAATTTGGTAGAAATAATACAGCAGGCTCCCCGGTGTGACATGCATGCCGTCTATAGGATTAGCGGTGTTATAATAATAATCAGCGTAAATAAGATGATGATATTCAAAGGTGGCAACCAAAAGATAATTTAACGCCGAAACAAGCAGCATGGGAATCCGGTAATATTTTTTGGGCAGCTGGATCTCGCAGTAATCGGCCACAAAGAAGAAAAAGAAGGGAGACATAAAACAGCCCCCCAGATACATCACCTTAATGGCGACGACGCCGCCCCCCGATTCGGTGACGGTCATTTCAATGAAATAACCCAGGATATATAAAAAAAGGGCTACCATCATATAAACGAAGGTGAATCTTTTTTGACTCCGGCCCCGTTCCAGGGTAACCGCGATAAGGTATACCGAAAATGCCATGGATAAAAAAAGCAGCATTCGTATGATGATAAGAAGCATGTCAGTTTCCTTTTACGGAAGATATGGCCACCGAGAGATGAAAAATCCGGCCTTCCGGCAGCGTAAAAGGGATACACATGATACGGATGTGCGATCCTGGCCATATTATTTCATGGCCCCTGCCCTTTATGATGCTGGGGAGGGATATCACCAGGTTGAAGTGTTCCTCAAGTTTTTGTTTCACGTTTCCCGCGATGATATTTACAATTTCCCCTACCGCGTCAATAACTTCTTCATCCAAATAGGTATGTGTTTTTCCCGTAAGTTTACCGGTGATCGCCAGGGCCAGTTCTGTTTTTAAGGATAATGCCACCGCGCCTTCAGCTTCCCCGGAAAGGCCGATGAGGGCGGATAAATCCCAGTCCTGGGTCTGCGCCCGGGTAACAAAAAAAGGATATCCCGCCTCAAGCCGGCAGCCGAGGAAATCCTTAAAAACAGAGGCGCAAACCGCGATAAAAGGCTCTATGTATTTTTCCATCGTTGTCTCCCGGCCTAGAAATTAATTTTTGAGATTTTTTCCAAAAACACCCTTTCATTTATGGGTTTTGTAATATACGCGGTAACCCCTGATTTAATGGCTTCCACCACGTTCAGTTTCGCCGCTTCGCTGGTTACCATAATAACCGGTATTTCTTTATACCGGTCCATGGCTTTGACTTTTTTGAGGAATTCAATGCCGGAAAGGTTCGGCATGTTCCAGTCCAGCAGAATGAGGTCAACTTTTTCGGCCCCCAATAATTTCAGCGCCTCAGTCCCGTCCCCGGCCTCTAAATAATTACAGGGAATTTTGAGCGTGGCAAAGATATTTTTAACAATATTCCGCATGATTCGCGAGTCATCAATAATCATCACATGTTTCATTATGCTCTCCATAAAGTAAGTACAACATGAAGTCATTTTATACTATCCGGTAATATCTGTTGAATTGCAAGAGCGGTTATAAAATCCCCGCAATAGCAGTGGGACGCCACGGCCCTTACCATTTCGCCCTGCCCGAACAAGGCTTTAATCCGATGTAAGCCGTCCGTATCCATAGAACTTGTGAGAGAACCATGTACACCCGGATGGCAGGGGTGATCGCTCATCCTTTTAAAGTGGACACAAAACCAACTAAAATCGAAGGTTATACTGCC